>WFQB01000023.1 GCA_015487305.1 Parvularculaceae bacterium
ATCTGCCTCCATGCCGGTCAATGTGGTGATGAGCAAATCCGTAGTAAAAGCGCGCTCATTCCAACCCAGACGCTCTGCCGGCAAAGCAAGAATATCCGCCAAACGTCGAATGAGCGTTTTGCGCGTGGTAACAGCGCTCGGGGTGGCGCTGGCCTGCTCTAATATATCAGCGGCAGAAAGGGCAGTTTGGCTCATGACTTTTTCGCATCCTGTAGGCATGGAATACTAAAACTTTTAGCTATCTTATGCCCTTAAGGGTTAATGCTTGCTTTCCGCGCCATTAAAGGAACCTCCAAAACATCATGTTTTGCCATCGCCACAGGATGAATTTTAAGCCATAATTCACCGCAAAATGGAGGCATTTATGGAAAAAGCAGAGATAGGCACCACCAGAGCCGGTAAGGTTTTATTAACCAAAAGCCGCCCCCCGCAGCGTTCACAATGGCGCTCGCAATGGTCAATAGGGCGCATGGCCCTTGGGGTTGGCAGCGCCTTATGGCTCACCGCCTGCGCCGGCTATGACCCGGAGGCCCTGCAGGAAAGTGGCTGGTATTTGCAGGGCTATAATGATGGCTGCGCCACTGCCAGCGAGGCTGATAAAAGCTTTTCCAACAAACAAATCAAAGATCAGGCCCTCTTTGACAGCGATAAAGGCTATCGCGCCGGTTGGCGCCAAGGGCTCTTACAATGTCGCAAGCAAGACCCGCAAACCGACGGCCAAACTCTTGGCCGGGGTGATGAGTTTTAGCTAAATTAAAACGCCCCTATTAAAACGCCCCTTAAGAGCCCTAAAAAAAGCGCCCCCTTTTGGGAGCGCTTTTTGATCCTGCTTATTTCTTATCCGTTAAAGGATAGGCAAGGCTACCCTTCTTCGGCCGGTTGAGCATCTTCAGCGGGAGCCTCTTCTTCCGCAGGGGCTTCTTCTTCGGCCTCCTCAAGCGTACCGTTTCCAGAATTAACTTCTGCAATGAAGGCCTGACATTCCGCTAAACGCTCTGCTGGCACCAAACCACCGAGATTATGACGATCAATCATAGCTTCACAACGATCAATCTCTTCCTCGCGGGCTTTCCGGCGAAGCTCTTCTTCCTGTTGCTTAATTCTGTCCTCGATTTCATTAAGCGAATTAATATAGGCAATCCAGCCTTGCGCAGTTGCTCTGGCATTTGAATAGTCCAACGCCCTTACATAGGCTCTTTTGGCCTTGTTGCGCTGCTCTTTACTATCAGAATCGATTGAGTATAGCGCGCTACCAATCAGCAACCAGGCTTCCCCGGTTTGCTTACTATTCAACCCCTTGCTAATCGCTTTGCGCAAAGCGGTAACGGCTTGATTAAACTTCCCATCGGCAACCAGAGATTGGCCCAGATGAAAATAGGATTTACCCGTATTATCAATTTCAGCAAGCTCCCTTAGCACGACAATAGCTTTTTTATGCTCGCGCGCTTGCGACCATAATTGCCCGAGCAATTCGAGTGTCTGCTTGTCGCGTTCAAAAGTGCCACGCGCCAATTCTTTTTCCAATAATTTGGCCCCGCGATAAGGCGTATCAAGGAAGTTATAATATTGAATCAATGTGCGAATTTGATTTTTGTCTTTAATCAATCCGGCCCTATACGCCGTTTCCAAGACCGCCGCCGCTTCCCGGTCCCGCTTTTGCACCTGATAAACTTGCGCCAATTGCCCCCAATAGGCGCTATTATCGGGCCAGTAATTGATCATCTTAACAAGCAAGTCGGACCGCTTGCCAATCATCCGCTCCCCAAGCTGAACATAAATCGCATTCAGCAATTCGTAATAGCTCTTTTTAGGCTTATCCAACTGCGCTATCGCTTTTTCCATCGGACGACGCGATGTGGAATAGCGCTCCAATTGATAATAGGCCGCCGCCAAAAGATACCATGTATTGGCATCAACCGCTTCACCATTGGCTTCCAAATAACGGATATAATCTTCCAGCAATTCGACAACCTTGTCGAAGCGCTCCTCGGCCGCATAAAGCTGCGCCATGTTAAAGCGAATTTTCCGCGCCCGATCCTCCGGCAAAGCCCCCAGAGCGATGGCCCGTTCATATTCGCGCAAAGCCCCTGCATAATCCGGCGGGTCAAGCGTTGCCTTTGCACCGCCAAGCAATTCATAAACCGTTGCCTTTTCATAGGCAGACATGCGATCACCCCGCTGCGCCAAAAGCTGATTCAGCTTGGTAATCCCCGCCGCCGCATTCCCATTTTGTATTAATTCAAGGGACTCGATAACGACCTTGGCCACCGATGTGCTCAAAGTTGGTGAACCGCTCTGGGCCAAGGCTGGCGTAGCAATAGTCATGGCCAACATAAAGCCGGCACTCATCGCCATGGATGCGAACACACCCAACATTGCCGATGCAAATAGTCTATTCAGTGATTTCCAGCTTCTCGCCATGATAATTCAGCTCTTAATTACTATTGTTACAACCTTGTCGGAACAGCCAACCCGCCCCTTAAGCAACACATTAAACAACAAGTTTCATCTATCGCCCAGTTTCGTTTTCCTAGTCATCGGCCAATTGATAACGCAGTGTCGTCACAACGCCCGTCCGAGGCACTGCCGAACCATCGACAATTTTCGGATTATATTTCCAGCGCAACACCGCCCGAATAGCACTTCTATTGAGGCAGCTATTGGTGGAGGATGTCACCTTCGCATCAACCACCTGCCCACTCGGCGTCACATTGAACTGCACAACTACAATTTCATCGCCACCCTTGTCTTTTTGACAACGCTCAGGATAGTCGGGCGCAATCCGCACAATAGGCTGGGCATCACGATCAGGATTATAACCGGTCCCAATATCGACATTGGCATCAAATTTTGGCGCTGCAACTGCAACCACACCCAATTCCGGCTTATAGTCGCTATTGTTAATCGCAGGCGGCGGCGGCGGCGGCGTTTTCACATCGGGTGGATCAAATGTATCACTTGCCCGGACGCTTGTGTCGTTCATCTTCCGGCTAAGGTCGATCACAATCGTATCCCCCGCCTCTTCCGTCTTCACATTCTTTACATAGATGAGGGCATACATCATCAAGAATAGCCCCGCGGTGACTATGACAGCCACTGGAGCACCAAAAACCAAGCGTATCAAAGATCCCATTGGATCCTCCTATCAGTCTTTTTCCGTCGCGATGGCAATATTTTCAACTTCCGCATCGCGAATGCTTTCCAACACGTCCAACATGATCCCTGACTTCGCACTAACGTCAGATTGCAAAACGGCGTTTCCTTTCGGAACCTCACGTCGCAACTCTTTTACTTTCGCCGTTACTTCACTCAACTCAACCTGCTGTTTGTTGATGTAAATGTCTCCATTTTCATCAATAGCAACCAAAATAGAAATAGGCCTTTGCTCTTCCCCGGTAGAAACATCTTGCCGCAGAATTTTGACGCCAGGCTCCTTGATGAAGGTCGAGGTCACGATGAAGAAAATCAACATGATAAAAACAATATCCAGCAATGGCGTGATATTGATATCTTCCTCGTCTTCAGCTTTTATCAAAACAGAACGTCTCATAAGCTCTACCTAATTCGTCTTTCTTCTAGCCTTGTTACACTACGCGTCATCATGACTACCCGGCCCGGACTTAAACATATTGGCCAAAAATCTATTGCCTCTACGACTCTTGCTTGGTCACAACAATTTTTTCCGGCTCTTTCGGGCTCGCCTGCCGTGCCTGATCCAATACAGTGACCAACACCCCGCTACGAGAATCCCGCTCCGCACTGATGATGACAACACCCTTTGGCTCCGACGCCAGAAACTCCGTGACCACTGGCCGCACCGATCGCGGATTGATAAGCCGACCAGCATCAACCTGAACATAGCCATCCCCCCGCACACTGAGCACCAGCGCTGGTGGTGGGTTCTTGGGATCTTCTACGTCATCATTGGAGGGCAGGTTTGGAGAAATGCCTTCCTCATTCACGAAAGTGGCCGTCACGATGAAAAAGATCAACATGATGAACACAATATCTAGAAGCGGTGTGATATTGACGTCAGCGTCATCTCCGCCATGGCGTACTCTTCTCATGCCCTACTCCACTTCCAGATCTTCTGAAACAACTCTGGCCGCTTTTTTAGCAGCACGGTCGAGTATGTTGACCATGATGATGCCCGACAGAGAGGCCACAAGGCCCGCCATTGTCGGAATCGTGGCTTTGGAAATACCAGCCGCCATCAGCTTAGGATTAGCAGAACCGGTAACCGCCAGCACGTTGAACACCTCGATCATACCCGTCACCGTTCCCAGCAGACCGAGCAAAGGAGCCACAGCAACCAGACCCTTAATAACGGCCATGTTCTGGGTCGCTCCAGCGTTTACTTCAGAGATCATTTTCTCCCGAACAGCTTTCGCATACCAAGAAGAATGATCATTACGCGCTGCCCATTCCCGTTTGATTTTTTTCTCAAAACCACCTGCGGCAAAAGAGAAATACATCAGTCGTTCCAGCAACAAGGCCCACATGATGAAAGTAACCACCATGATGATGACCAGAACATTGCCGCCCGCATAGAGAAAGGCCTGAATATTTTCCAGAGCATTGAGCGGATTAAAGATCTCAGACATAAGCTGAGGCTCCTTTAGCTTTTAAGTAATCCAAACGACCTATTTCGACGACTCTGCATGCTCGGCAATCATGCCCGCAGCCTGCTCTTCGAGAATTTGCGAAATAGAACGCGCCGAGCCAGCTGCAAAAGCATGCAAGATCAGCAATGGAATAGCGGCAATAAGGCCAAGCTCCGTCGTAACCAGCGCTTCGGAAATACCGCCCGCCATAATCTTTGGATCGCCCGCACCAAACAGCTTAATCGATTCAAAGGTTTTAATCATACCCGTAACCGTACCAAGCAGACCCAGAAGCGGCGCAACAGCGGCCGCCACCTTGATCAGGTTGAGACCATTTTCAAGCTTCGGCACCTCTTTCAGGATGGCATCATCCAGCTTCAGCGCCAGCGTATCGGTATCAGCCCCGGTATTGGAGTGATAGGCGTTCAAAATGCGGCCAAGCGGATTGCCTTTGGAAGCATTTTTCTTGCGCATCTGCCCGCGAACCGCAGATCCGGTCCCCCACAGGGTGAACATTTTATAGATACCAAGCAGAACACCGAGAATAGCAAGACCGATAATGATTTTACCAATCGGGCCACCTTGGTCGATAATGTCTTTAATGGTTGGCGAATCAACAGACAGGGCCAGCAAAGTACCCAAGGATGGGTCTACCATACCCTGCACAAAGCCATCACCAGTGTAATTCTCAACACGGCGCGCCGCCTCAACCGGATTAACATTACCAGTTGCGCCAGGCTGCTTGGCCAGCTGCTTCAAGCTTTCTGTATTGCTATCATAAACCAGAAACTTGCCATCGGAAAACGCAGTGAAAGGACCAATGCGCGTAACATCAAGCGAAACCTGCTTGCCATCATCGGCATATACAGTGCCTTCAAATTTTGTGACGCTGGCCTGCTCTGTCATCTCTTGCAAAATGATCAGCCACAAATTTTCCAATTGCTCAATAGTTGGCAAACGCTCAGATCCAGCCAATTTCTTCAACGCCTCATAGCGCCCCGGAAACTGAGCCGAGATGAGGGAGGTTTCAACCACACCACTGAAATCTTCAGCGGCGGTTCGCGCCGCCCCAAAAAGCTCTTTAAATTCTGCCTGACGCTCATCAAGCTGCGCGGACAATTCATCAATCTCAGCCGAATTGGCTTTATAGGCATCCTGCAGGCGATCTCTTTCCTGCTCGGCACGCGCCACTTGCGCTTTGATTTGCGCCAATCGTGCAGCTTGGCGATTGCGCTCGGCAACAAATTCTTGCTCGCGCTGCAAATTCTCCCTACGGACTGCCTCACGCTCTTCTTTGGCAGCCGCCAAAACATCTTGCAGGGATTGCGCCGAAGCGCTCGAAGTAACTGCGACTGCAGTCATGGCTGACAATGAAGCTACAGCAGCTATCAATGAAACGCCGAGAATACGAAATATTTTCATGATCGATTTCCTCTAAAATTATTGCTGCTGACTAGTTTGATGGACCGGCAGGCTCAGGAGCCCCAACCGGTATTGGCA
>WFQB01000024.1 GCA_015487305.1 Parvularculaceae bacterium
ACCGTAAACCTCGCCGATCAGGCAGGCGGCAACACCATCCTCACCGCTTTGGCAAAATTAATGGCCATGCCGGATTTATGCTCAAGGCGCTGGATATGGTCGCAATATGATCACACGGTGATGGGCGACACCATCATCACTCCCGGCGGCGATGCCAGCATGGTGCGCATTCACGGCACTGATAAAGCCCTCGCCGTCACCACCGATGTCACCCCGCGCTATTGTCTCGCCGATCCGTTTGAAGGCGGCAAACAGGCGGTGGCCGAAACCTATCGTAATATCTGCGCCACTGGTGCTACCCCGCTGGCCATCACCAATTGTCTGAATTTCGGCAATCCCGAGCGCGAAGAGATTATGAGCCAGTTCGTCCATTGCATTGAAGGCATGGCGGAAGCCTGCGATCAGCTCTCTTATCCGGTCGTCTCCGGCAATGTCTCGCTCTATAATGAAACCAATGGCGCGGCAATTCCACCAACCCCGGCGATTGGCGGCGTCGGCATAATCGCCAATTTCCAAAAAGCCATCCGCATGAACAGCGCCCAAAAAGGCGACGCCCTCATCGCCCTTGGCATAACAAGAGGCTGGCTCGGCCAATCCCTTTATATGCGCGATCTGTTCGCCATCAATGAGGGCGCACCGCCACCGGTCGACCTTGCCGCCGAAAAACAGGCCGGAGACTTTATCCGCAAGGCCATAGACGAAATGGCCCTTTCCGCCGTGCATGATGTGGCCGATGGCGGGCTGCTTATTGCCGCCGCAGAAATGGCCCTCGCCAGTGGAGAAGGCCTCGCCCTCACCACTCCGGTCGAGACCCGCAAAGCCGCCTTCTGGTTTGGCGAAGACCAAAGCCGCTATCTCATCGCCCTGCCAAGGGAGATGGCTGATAATTTCATCCTCAAAGCTTCCATGGCCGGGGTGCAGGCCTCGCGCCTTGGCATTTTCGGCGGCAAAGAGATCATTCTTGACGGCAAAGACCGCCTTAACCTGCATGATCTGAGTGACTTGCACGAAGCCACCCTTCCCCAATTCATGCAAGAGCCCTATATATCAGGGGTAACAATGGAGAGCGCCCCCATGGCCATGAAAAAAGAAGATATTGAAAGCATGATCCGCGAGGCCCTGCCCGATGCGGATATCGAGATTATCGACCTTGCGGGCGATGGCAATCATTACAAAGCCCGCATCACTTCCACAGCCTTTGCGGGGCAATCGCGCATTGCCCAGCACCAGCTTGTCTATAAAGCGCTAAAAGGCAAAATGGGCGGCGAGCTTCATGCGTTAGCCCTTGAGACCATGGCAAAATAGAAAAGTGGTGCAAACGCAAAACTGTCTCGGCTTTGGTTGTTCCGGCCCATGGGGCGAGATATGGTTTTCTGAAAACAAAGCCCTCGCCCTCATCGAACAGGCTTTGCAAGGGGGCATCACCCATTTCGACACCGGCAATTTCTACGGCAATGGCGAAGCCGAACGCCGCCTCGGGCTTGCCCTGCGGCGCGCTTTTGCCAATGGCACAAAACGCGAGGCCCTGACGCTTTCTTCCAAAACCGGCACGCAAAAATCCGACAACAGGCTCTATAAAGACTTTACACCCGAGACCATAAAAAGTGATTTACGCACCAGCCTTGAAAGACTGAACACGGATTATCTCGATATTTATTATCTCCATGGCCCCAATGAAGAAGAAATGAACACGGCCCTGCCGCTATTGCAAAAATTCCAACAACAAAACCTTATCCGCAAAATTGGCATTTGTTCGGAACCACAATTCATCGCCCACGCCGCCGCAAGCCCCGAGGTCGATGTCATCATGGCCAATTATAATCTCTTAAATCAAACCATGGGCCCCGCCCTCGCCGCCGCCAAAAAATCCGGCAAACAGACCATCGCAGTCGCCTCACTGGCGCAGGGACTATACCGCAAAGGCTTTTTCACCCCCCGATCGCTGCCGGATATCTGGTATCTCGCCAGAGCCATGATGAAAAACCGCAAACAGCTAGGCGAGGCCCGAAAGCTGAAATGGCTACACGAGGTCGAGGGCTGGAGCGCAGCACAAATCATGCTCGCCTGGACCCTGCAAAGCCCGCTCATAGACATAGCCCTCATCAACACCACCAAGCCGCAACATCTGGCCGAAAACATCACTGCGACCACAAATCCCCTGCCCGATGAGATAATGCAAAAACTACCAGCCGCCTCACCCTGAGGTGCCCGACATTAGTCGGGCCTTAAAGGGCGGCCCCAAGACGCTTGACCTTGCCCCCCTCAATGCTTAGCTAACAGCCAGAAAGATAGGAGATAAGTCATGGACGCCAAAGAACAAATTAAAAGCCAAATCACCAATAATGATGTGATGCTCTATATGAAGGGCACACCAACCTTCCCCCAATGCGGCTTTTCCGCCACCGTCGTAAAAATCCTCGACTATCTCGGCGTCGATTATGGCAGCGCCAATGTGCTCGAAAATGAAGACATTCGCCAAGGCATTAAAGACTATGCCGATTGGCCAACCATTCCCCAGCTCTATGTCAAAGGCGAATTTATCGGCGGCTGCGACATCGTCAAAGA
The DNA here is from genome assembly GCA_015487305.1 of Parvularculaceae bacterium. Classification (GTDB taxonomy): domain Bacteria; phylum Pseudomonadota; class Alphaproteobacteria; order Caulobacterales; family Parvularculaceae; genus S012-90. The sequence goes on from WFQB01000024.1 coordinate 2,566, forward strand.
AATGTTCGAAAATGGCGAGTTAAAACCCCTGCTCACCGAAAAAGGCATTTTAAAGGAAGAAGCCTAGAGTGGGTCGTTATTAGCGAATAGAAAATTCTCATCCTGAGCTTGTCGAAGGATGGAAGCAGAGTACCCACCCCCCGTCATCCCCGCGAAAGCGGGGACCCATCTCGGAAAGAACTAACAAGCACAAAAGACGTCCTACTTATCAAACCCAAAACGCTATTCCTCCCCCGCCCGCGGGGGAGGTGCCCGTCAGGGCGGAGGGGGCCACGGACTCACAACAAGAAACAAAATGCTTTCACCCTGAGCGAAGTCGAAGGATGGGTGAGGGCAACAAACTATCAACAAAAACCAAACTCATGCTGAGGTGCGAGCGCAAGCGAGCCTCGAAGCATAGCCACAAAGCATCAAACCCAAAACGCCATTCTTCCCCCGCTCGCGGGGGAAGTGGCTCCCGCGAAAGCGGGAGTCGATGGGGGCTCGTGCATTCTCAAATTGCGTTTTTATTTCCTTTTTGAAAGACCGTACCCCCCTCCGCCTTCGGCACCCCCCCCGTGAAACGGGGGAGGAAGAGCGTTGTGAGTTGGTTTCTTTTTACTTCTTGCCCAAGATGGGCCCTCCTCATCGAAGATGCCTGTCGAAGGATGGCAATAAGACCCCAAACCAAAAACT
>WFQB01000025.1 GCA_015487305.1 Parvularculaceae bacterium
ATATTCTGCTATCGGGTAGCCCCGCAAAGCAGCACGGCGGATGAGCGGAAAGGCTGTCGCAACTTTGCTGGCGATAGATTGGCTTTCTTCTTCGGTCAAAGCCCGTCCGGCTCCCAAAGCGCCGCGTTCTATATTTCCGGCTTCTTGCAGCAGCGCATAGCCCTGAGCAAAGCTGTTTTTCGCAAAGACAAGATCCTCGCCAGTGGGGGGGAGCTGGCTATTGCCCGTTGTGCCAGTTGCAGTATCCGCTGGTGGTGAATTTGGCTCGCCTGTTGCTGCGCCACTTTGCGAGCTTGGCTGTTCGACCTGAACCGGTGGGGTTTTCGGGCCGCCAAAACTGTCTTTCAACTGAAACCATGCAAATAATACAATCGCGGCAATCGCAATACCGATAAGCGCCATTACCGGTACGGGCATGCCATCGCGATCCCCATAACGGCGGCGCATTTCTTCAAACCGACTAAGGCGCGAAGCGGTCTCGTCATCCTTATCATTTGCGGTTTCAGTTTTCTCTGTGGCGATAACTGGTCCGTGATCGGCATCGGCTTCATCTGGCGCTGTGTCCGTGGTGCCGTCCTGTTGCTCTTGCAATCTTTTGCGCCGGGCGCGGGCGGCAAGAATTTGTTTTTGCTTGGCGGTCAGTTCGCGTTTTAATGGGCGTTTGGGCTTGTCGCTATCAGCTCCTTCTGGAACTAAAGTTTCAAGTAGAGATTCGGGGCTGTCCAGATTTTCCTCGGCCTCTTCGCTTTGGTCTTGGTCGATGGGGTCGCCGAAAATCGTTTCAAACTCATCTTCATTGCCAAGGTCGAGATGATCATCACTAGCCGACATAGCGGTTTTTAAGGGTGTTGCTGTCGTGGGCGCGTCCTCTATTGTGATCTCGCTACTGATTTCCTCAGCGGGCTTAGCAGAAAGAGGTTGGGTTTTTTCTGCGCTGTCTTCCAATGCTGGTTTGTCGGTGTTTTTTTTGCCAACATCAATCACGCCTTCCAGTCGGGCGATCATGGAATGAAAGTTTTTCTGTAGAGAGTCCATGCGATTGCTGGCCTGTTCGCCGGCATTGGCAATCGCCGTCTGGGCTTCCAATTGTGCGCCCTCATCATCGCCAGCATCAAATTTACCAAGCTCTATGCGCAATTCTTCCAATGTTGAGGTGACCCGCATAATGCCTTCTGAAGAACGATGCTCGGAGGCTTCGATTTTGTCAGACAGTTTTTGGATCAATCTTTCCAATGCCTGAATCTGATCGCCGGAGCGCTTGATCTCGCCGCCAAGAATGCGCAAGCGCTTGCCGGTCTGTTCGACAAATTCAGCATCACTGGATTTGGTCGCGGCGCGGGCCTGTAGCATCACCGCTTTGGCGGTTTTCTCGGTCTGCTGGATTTGTTTGGTGATGTGATCAATGGCGCGGCGCATTTGCGCGAAGGCTTCGCTGGTCTGCCCGTCCATTTTCTCCATACGCTCGGCCAGCGCCGAAACCGCTTGCTCATTGCTGCTAACCCGCTCAAGGGTTTCTGCTGAGGTCGATTCAAATTGTTCAACGACCTGACGCAGTGCGCCCTCCAGTGATTTCAGTGTGTCGATATTGTCACGGGCAGTACCGGATTTGGAGCCATCGCCTTTTGTTGATTCGATTCGCTTAATCCGTTCCATCACCGAGGTCAGGCCGAGATTAAGGCCATTGGCGGTCTCGCGGCTATTGCGCTCGGTCACGCGCAGGCGCTCATTCAAACGATTGACGGAATCAACCAGCTCTTTCAGGTGCTGGACGGTGATGCCGGTTACCGGGCGGTGGAGATTGGTTGGCTGGGTTGCGGTTTGCGTATCATTGCTATCGCTTCCCGCCCCTGCTTCGCCAAAACCGCCTTCTTTGATGGCCTGGCTTAGCCATTCACCAAGGGTCATGCCGGCCTCTTTGGCCCGCTCTTTGGCAACCGCCCGCGTATCCGGGTCGATCCCTTTAATGCTCCACGGCACTGGTGATTTGGCCATACCCTATACTACCTTCTTCTCGCTATGGCTTTGTCTGTAGAATCTACAGATAAGCACAATCCACCGAGCGGTACTGACATTTTGCCGGACCGATCCATAACTGACTGTTTTTGCTAAGCTGCTTCGCCGGTTTCGCAAAGGCCAGATTTTGCTTTTTTTGCCTCGCGGCGGATTGCTTCGCAATCGCCTCCGGCGGGGCGGCAAATGGTTGCCGGGGCCGCAGTCGCGGCCCTTGGCACTCTGGAGTAATCTGGGACATTGCCATTCAGTGAAATGTGGCGAGCTAGGTGAGGCAAAAGAGTCAAACAAGCCCGACTGGGCGTCGGCGCTTATGCGCCGCCCTCGCGGAGGCATTCGCGAAGCGAATTGCCGCGAGCGCATAAAACGCCCAAAAAGACCCAAAAAACCCCTGAAATACTGCATTGAGCGCTTTTCCTTTTGCGGATGCGCTCTTATTGTTGCTGCTAACAGATAATTCTTTTCAAAACTGATTTTCCAAGGAGATATCCATGCCCGTCTATCAGGCGCCTGTTCGCGATATGCAATTTTTGATTCATGAAGTGCTGAAACTTCAGCAATATTCTGATTTGCCCGGTTATGAGGATGCCACGCCAGATGTGATTGACGCGATTTTAGAGGAAAGTGCCCGCTTTCATGAAGAGGTGATTGCGCCTCTCAATCGCATAGGCGATTTACAGGGCTGCACCCGCCATGAGGATGGTTCGGTGACGACCCCGGACGGTTTTAAGGAAGCCTATCAGCAATTTTGCGAATATGGGTTTGGCACTATTGCCATGGACCCGGATTATGGTGGGCAGGGCCTGCCGGCGGTGATGGCACTGGCAATTGCTGAAATGACATCTTCTGCCAATCAGGGCTTTGGCATGTATCCGGGGCTTTCTGCCGGGGCTTGGCGGGCTATCCACGCCACTGCCTCCGAGGAGCAAAAGCGCACCTATTTGCCGAAAATGACCGAAGGCAAATGGACCGGCACCATGAATTTGACCGAGCCACAATGTGGCACCGATTTGGGGCTTATTCGTTCTAAGGCGGTTGAGCAGGCTGATGGCAGCTATAAAATTTCAGGCCAGAAAATCTGGATTTCTTCTGGCGAGCATGATCTCGCAGAAAATATCATCCATCTGGTGCTGGCGCGGATTGAAGGCGCGGTTGAGGGGATTAAAGGTATCTCGCTGTTTATTGTGCCGAAATTTCTGGTCAATGAGGACGGTTCTTTGGGCAAGCGCAATCCTGTTACCTGTGGTGGCCTTGAAGAAAAAATGGGCATTCACGGTAATGCCACTTGCGTCATCAATCTTGACGAAGCGACCGGCTATCTTGTGGGTCAGCCCAATAAAGGCATGCGGGCGATGTTTGTAATGATGAATGAAGCGCGCCTCGGGGTTGGTTTGCAAGGTTATTCTTCGGCGGAAGTCGCCTATCAAAACGCCTTGGCCTTTGCCAAGGAGCGTTTGCAATCGCGCTCTATTTCAGGGGTTAAATTTCCCGACTTGCCTGCTGATCCGATTATCGTTCATCCGGATGTGCGGCGCATGCTGCTCGATACCAAAGCTTTTGTGGAAGGGGCGCGGGCGCTGACCTATTGGGCGAGCCTGCAAGAAGATTTGTCACACAAAGCGGCGGATGAGAAGGTGCGTGAAAAGGCCGGCGATTATATGGCTTTACTGACGCCAATCATCAAAGCCTATCAGACCCATAAAGGTTATCAGGGGTGCAATGATGCATTGCAGGTTTTGGGTGGCTCTGGCTATTGCGAAGAATGGGGCATGTCACAATTTGTTCGCGATGCGCGCATCTCGATGATTTATGAAGGCACGAATGGTATTCAGGCGCTTGATCTTGTGGGGCGCAAGCTGATGCAGAATGGTGGTCGTGCGTGGCAAAGTTTCTTTGCCGAAATAGATCAGTTCTGCGTTGATAATGAAAGCGTCGATGGTTTGGGTGGTCATATTGACGGCCTGAAAGCCGTCAAAGCCATGCTTGTGGAAGCAACCCAATGGCTGGGCATGAATGGCATGGCCAATCCCGACAATGCTGGGGCAGGGTCTCATGATTATCTGCATCTGTTTGGCATCACGACGCAGGCTTATATGTGGGCGATGATGGTCAAAGAAGCCTTGCCAAAGGCGGGCGACAGCGATCCCTTTTATCGCAACAAGATCAAAACCGGGCAATATTTCCTTGATCGGATTTTGCCCGATGCGGATGCTCATCTGGCCAAGCTGAAATCTGGTGCTGACAGCATGATGGCCCTTGAGGTGGATGATTTTTAGGGCGGTAGATTTTGTCGTTTTGAAAATGCGGTGGGCCCCCATCGACCCGCGCCATGGTGCGGCCCACTTCCCCCGCAGGCGGGGGAAGAATGGACGGGAAGCGTTTTAACAATATCTTAAAAGCTATAAAATTGGCGGGTTTTGGCGCCCTAAAGCGTCAATGCTGCCTTTATGGTTAAAGCAATCTTAGCACTTCCGGGCTTAGTTATCACTAAGCTATTCGGAGATGTTCATGGGCTTGAAATATCAATCTTCATCGCAGTCTTCATTGCAGTCCGGGGCTGCGCTTGATGATCTGTCTGAGGTCTCTGTTAAAGAGGGCGAGGAGAGCGAGAAAAGGGCTGTTTCGCTCTTTGGAAAGCTACGGCGCGTGGTGACGCAAAGCGTCCAGTTTTTATGCTCTGTGCCATGGCTGATGTATGGGATTTATCTCGTAACCTTTGGCGGTATTTTATATCTTGCCGGTATTAGCCTGTTCCTGCCGCGCTATCTCTTCGGGCTGGATGAAACCCTGCGCCCGGTGGCCGAATGGCTGGTTTGGTATTCCGGCGTGCCGATGGTGCTGGGCTTTGCTTTTGCTTTATTTGATTTTTTCGTTTTGTTTGAGCGCAAGCGCGCCCATCGTGCCTATCGCGAAGAAGATATGGATGGGGCGAAAGTTACCGTGGCGCTGACCGCCTATAATGACGAAGAAAGCATTGCCGATGCGGTGAAGGATTTTATTGCCCATCCACGGGTTGAGCGGGTGATTGTTGTTTCCAATAACAGCTCGGATAAAACTTTTGAGCGCGCGGTAAAGGCCGGGGCGGTGACCTTTAACGAACTTCAGCCCGGTTATGGCCGTTGCGTCTATCGCTGTTATGACGAAGCGCTGAAAAGCGGCGCTGAACTGATTGTTTTGTGTGAAGGCGATCGCACCTTTCGCGCTGCCGATATCGACAAGCTGTTATCTTTTGCGCCCCACGCCGATATCGTTAATGGCACACGCATTGTTGAAATGTTGCGCGAGCGCAATACCCAGCTTTCGACCTTCATGTATTATGGCAATCTGTTTGTGGCGAAACTTTTGGAAGCCAAACATTTGGGGCGGGCAACGCTGACCGATGTGGGTTCGACCTATAAGCTTATTCGCGCTGACGCATTGCGCAAATTGATGCCGAAACTGGATCCTTCGGTGAACCTGCCATTTAACGCGCATTTCATGGATATGGCGCTCGCTAATGAGACCTCTTTGATTGAATGTCCGATAACGTTCCATCCTCGTGTTGGCGTCAGCAAGGGCGGCAATACTAATAATGCCCGCGCTATGGCGGTCGGGTTTGGTATGATGCGCGGGGTTACTTTTGGCTGGGAAAAGACCAAATGAGCGACGCCTATCACGAAACCCGCCTGGCGCAAGACAAGCGCCGTGATGTGCTGTGGCAGACCTTATGGCAGTCTTGGTTTAAATCCCGCGTGCCGGGTGATGGCTGTGTGCTTGATATTGGTGCTGGTTATGGGCAGTTCATCAATAATGTTATTGCCAAACGCCGGATAGCTTTGGATTTATGGCCGGGCATGGCCGAGCATCTCGATGATGGCGTTGAAGCGCTGATCGGCGATCTTGATCGTATTGCTGAATTAGATGCGGGCAGTGTCGACTATGCTTTTGCCAGCAATATTTTCGAGCATGTGGTCCAGGAAAAATTTGCCTCTGTTTTGGATGATCTTAAAACGCGGCTCTCTTCGCGCGGCGTGCTGACGATTTTGCAACCCAATTATGCCTATGCCTATCGCGAATATTTTGATGACTACACCCATATTTCTGTCTGGTCGCATACAGGGTTGAAAGATTTTCTTGAAGCCAATGGCTATGAGGTGACTTATTTTCATCCGCGTTTTTTACCGCTGACCATAAAGTCACGCCTGCCGGTTTTTCCATTTCTCATTAAAGCCTATCTGGCCTCTCCCATTCGCCCCATGGGCAAGCAAATGTTGTTTGTGGCCAGACCTAAACCTTAAATCCCGATCAGGAATTTCTTCATGGATGCAGTTTTGTCAAACAGCGTGATGGCTAAAAAAATCGATGGCGTGCAGCTATGGTTTTGGGGTGCGATGATGCTTGTGCTGCTATTGTCCGTTTTGATGCGCCTGACCTCGGGGACCACGCCGGATGTATCCTGGTTGATTGATATGAACGCTCGCATGCTTGATGGGGAAGTGGCTTATGTGGATATTTTTGAAACCACCCCGCCAGTGCCGGTTTTGCTGTATATGCCCGGGGCCTGGGCTGAACAGGTGACAGGGATGGGGGCTGAAGTTTTTGTCCATTCTTATTTTTATGCAATTTATCTGGCTTGCCTGTGGCTTGCCTGGCGGCTTTTGCCGCCGCGCCTTCCAGGCGTTGGCGATGTGCGGTTCGGGATTATTTTGCCATCAGCGATTTTTCTGTTTCTACTTTCCCATGACAGTTTTGCGCAAAGAGAAACCATCGCGGCGGCTTTGGCCCTGCCAATGGTGAGCCTTGTCATTACTTATTTTGAAAAAGGGAACTGGGTGCGTGGGGCCTTGCCGTTAATGGCGATTATAGCGGTGGGGTTGTCGGCTGCCATCAAGCCGCCGGTTTTTGCTTTGCCGGTTTTACTGCTTGGGGTTTTGATAATATGGCGTGATCGTTCATTGCGAAGCCTGTGGAGAAGCGGGCTAATTCTTGCGGGGGGTATCGCAGTTATCACGACGATTGTCTCACTCATGGCTTTTCCGGAATATCTGGGCGGTGTAATGCAATTGATGCGCGATATTTATGTACCGGTCAGGGCAATCGGTGTGGAGAGCGCGGGACCATTTCTTGATAGTTTGTTGGCGCTGTTATTGACCGCCGCTTTCATACCAACCCTTTGTCTGACAGGCGCTCTGGCGCTGGCGGCGCATTTTCGACCAGCCTCGGCGGGTGTTGTTTTGATGGTGATGAGTGTCGGTTATATTGTTGTGTTTATGGTGCAGGGAAAATATTTTGACTACCATATTGTGCCGGCTGCCATGTTTGCTTTTGTGGCGATTTTTGCAATTGGTTTTTCTTATTTGAGCGGATCCCGGGAACAAATGGCGAGGGTGAAGGGGGGGCTGGCGCTGGTTGTTGCGCTTTATGCGGCCTTGCTCAGCTATGACCGCTTCGGCGATGGTTCCCTTGGGATTAAAAAAAATGACTGGGCTGCGGGACTTGAACAGCCAACGGCTATGGCCTTGTCACCGATTATTGCTATCTCTTTTCCGCTGGCCAGACAGATTGACGCGCGCTGGATTGACCGCATTCATTCTCAATGGTTGATGCGTTATGCACGCGTTGGTATGGAAGGAGAGGCGCCGGGCGATCCATCCTATGAGACTTTCCTGCGCTATTATAATGATGAGATGGCGCGCACGGCGAATTTAATCAGGCAAGACCGACCGGATCTGATATTTCAATGTATCGCTCCTGCCTGTCTATGGTTAAACGAGGCGATGTTGGCGCAATATCCTGATTTGCTTGATGGGTATGGTGAAGTGCTGCGCGAAGAACGGATCATCATCTGGCGCAAGCAATAACCCTTAGGGCATTTTCGAGTGTCCTCAAGTTACAGAAATCCCCTAACGCCTTGTTTGGTCATACGTCTTATCCAAAAACCAGCTTCACCCTGAGGAGCTCATTGGCCATCTCGAAGGGTTCGCTTTTTGCGGAATTGCCCCTTGATTCGCCAAGCGTGATTTTCCGGTTTAAGCTGCTTCTCTGGAGTGGTAGAGGAGGAAACCCCATGAAGATTATAGCGATAACAGCCTTGTCGATGGCACTGGTCTTAAGCGCCTGCGCTGGTGGTGGCCCACAATCGGATCCGGTATTTCGCGATGACGCCCCGCCAGTAAATCAGGGCGGCACAAATGGAAGCACGGGTGGCAATACTGGCGGTGGGCAGCAACCGGCCGATCCGCCAAAGCCAAAAGGGTCCAAGCTGCAAGGTCAGGCACTTTACAACCAAATGTCGGGCTATTCCTATAAGGGCTGTTATCCCAATGGCGCTACTTTTGCCGAGACAACTTTGGCCGATGGTCAAGTGCGCGATGATATGAATAATGGCGAGATTGTTGGTAGCTGGAATGTCAGCGGTGATACGCTTTGCTTTAAACAGGGTGAGGGCACGACTTGCGTCAATGTTTATAAGGATAGCAAAGGTCTGCATTTTTATATGAAAGATGGTGGGCAATATATCGCTTCAACCGTGTGCCCCATGTCGAATGAGCCAGATCAGGGGGAGCCCCCAGCGCCAGATCAGCCAAATCAGAGCCAGATGAAGGGGTCGCAGCTAAAGGGGCAAAGCCTTTACAGCCAGATGTCCGGTCTGTCCTATTCCGGTTGCTATCCCGATGGTTCGGAATTTTCAGAAACAACTTTGGCCGATGGTCGTATCCGCGATGATAAAAGCGGCAATATTTTAGGCCAATGGTCGGTCAGTGGAGATCAGCTTTGTTATGCCAATGAAGGGGCGGACAAGCCTTTTTGTGTTCTGGTCTCGAAAGACCGGCAGGGCATGCATTTCTATTTTGCCGAAACCGGACAATATGTGGCCTCCACGGTCTGCCCGATGCCAAAATAGGGGTTTTTTCTGGTTACGCTCTCGGGCTGATTCCATGCAAGCACATGGGCCCAGAGAACGCGGCGCATGAGCGCCGGGGCCATAGTCATGGCCCTGCAAGACTTGGTGCGGTTTTGAAGGCTGGCTCGCCCGCTATCCTTCGATAGACTGCTTCTTGCATTCGCCAGATGAATCGTTCTGATGGTTTGACCTTGCCCCCCGATTCGCGCTTTTAATGCTCATCGTTCTAAAGGTGAGCCATAATGCCTCCGCGCCCATTCAAATTTAACATCAAAAACGCCATTCTGGCCGTCTTTTCGGGCGCTATGATGGCTTTTGGCGTGGGCTTGGCTGATGGGGCCGATGAAGCGGGGGTGATTGATTTACGGGTTGGCGAAAATGCCAGTGCCGGGCGGTTGATCGTGGTTTGTGATGGCCCGTGCATGGCCGAAGAAGTTGATGGCGGTTTTCACCTGTTTGGGGTCAATGAAGATATGATGGTCGATCTTTCCGGCCGCGGCGGGTTTTTCAAAACTCTGTCGATTATACCGGAAAGCACGGGCAGTTTTCTGGTGGTCGAGACGGCGCAAATACCTGCTGGTGTGGCGGTTGTGGATTGCGGTGTTGGCACCGAAATTTGTATTGATTTTCTAAAACCCATTGCTGTCAGCGCGGCACCGCAATTGCGCGATGAAATGGCAGAGGCAAGCTCTCCGAAGGCAAAGGGGGCAAAGATAGAGCCGCCTATTGCCAAGGCGCCACCAGTTCGGTTGGAGACGGCTGCTGCAGTGCCTTCGTCCGAAAAGCCTTTGCCCCAAAAACCCAAACCGCAAAACCCTGTGCAGGCAACAAAAGCAGAGCCAGTGAAAGAGCCGCCGGTAAAGGCCGAGCAAAAGCCTGCAAAAAAACCAGAGATAAAAGCAAGGCCGCGCCTGCGAGTGGATGGGGTGATGCCGGAGGCGGGCGGTCGCTTTGCGGCTTTGGCATCTTTGCCAGCGCCAAAGGCAATATCCCAGCAAATTTCAAAAATTCCGGATTCCAATATCGCCCCGGCTTCAGATCCAACGCAGGCTTTGCGTATGACTATGAAGCCGCAAGCCGTGTCCTTTCTGGCCGGGCGTACCGGATTGGCGATTACGCCAAATAATTGCGCCAAGGCGCAATCGCGCCTACAGGCGGATGCTTGGGATTTGACCGCCTATCGGCGCTTTTCACTGTGTATCGCTGCGGCCGGGCACTATGAGCAGGCTTTTGGCCTGTTGACCCGGCTTGAGAAATATCAGCCCGGTGATGAGGCGACCTTGGAAGCCAAGCAGGCTATTCTTGAGCTTGCCCAAAAGGAGCAGGCGGGGCCGGGGCTGGCCTTGGAAGCTGCGCCAGATAAGGCCTCAAGGTCAAATCTGCGCTAAGCCTATTGACCCCTTATCGGGCCATGGCTAGCGTCCGCAGCACAAATTGCCCTCAATTAAGAAGAGATGATCCATGAGCGCCCAAGCTGTTGAAATTATGAGTGAAAAAGAAAAGCGCAGCTTTCAGGGGCTGATCCTGACCCTGCAGCATTATTGGGCCAAACAGGGCTGCGTTATCTTGCAGCCCTATGATCTGGAAATGGGGGCGGGCACCTTTCATCCGGCGACAACTTTGCGCTCGCTTGGGCCAAAGCCATGGAAGGCAGCCTATGTGCAGCCCTGCCGCCGCCCCACTGATGGCCGCTATGGGGCGAACCCTAATCGCTTCCAGCATTATTATCAGTTTCAGGTGGTGATGAAGCCAAGCCCGGACAATATTCAGGAGCTTTATCTTGGCTCGCTTGATGCTATCGGCATTGACCGCAAAATCCATGACATTCGCTTTGTGGAAGATGATTGGGAAAGTCCAACTCTGGGCGCTTGGGGGCTTGGTTGGGAGGTCTGGTGCGATGGTATGGAAGTTTCGCAATTTACTTATTTCCAGCAGGTTGGCGGTTTTGACTGCAAGCCGGTGACCGGTGAGATTACCTATGGGCTGGAGCGCCTTGCCATGTATGTTCAGGGTACGGATAATGGTTTTGATCTGGATTTCAATGGCGCTGAGGCGCAAGACGCCATGAGCTATGGGGATGTGTTCCATCAACAGGAAGTTGAGTTTTCTGCCTATAATTTCGAGCTTGCTGATACAGAAGTTTTGCTGCGGCAATTTAAAGAGGCCGAAAGTGCCTGTCTGACTATTCTCGACGCCGGGAAAAAGGCAGGCAAATCCTATGCCCTGCCGGCCTATGACCAATGTATCAAGGCCTCGCATCTGTTTAATCTGCTGGATGCCCGCGGGGTGATTTCTGTTACCGAGCGCCAATCCTATATTTTGCGGGTGCGCACCCTGTCCAAAGCCTGTTGCGAGGCTTGGCTTGAAAGTCCCCAAGGGCGCGGTCCCGGTGCGGGTATTGTCGACCATAGCGCCGCATAGGGGGCGCTGCTTCTCCCTTTTGACATTCTCTCGCAAACTGTGAAGGATAACCTCATGTCCACGCTTGCCGAGCAGATTGATGAATTTTTCGAGCCTTTTTCCGATGCCTTGTCGTCGGTGGTTTTTTATAAAATTGAAATTGGCTCTGTCAGCGTGCCTTTGGTGGTTATCTGGCTGATTAGCGCTGGGGTGATCCTGACTTTCCGTCTTGGCTTTGTAAATATTCGCGGCTTTGCCCATGGCTGGGGGCTGATTTTTTCTGGTAAGAAGCGCAAGAACGAACCGGGGGAAATTTCGCATTTTGAGGCTTTAAGCTCGGCTTTGTCGGGCACGGTCGGGCTTGGTAATATTGCTTCTGTGCCGGTGGCGATTGCTCTTGGTGGGCCGGGGGCCGTGTTCTGGATGATTGTCGCCGGATTTTTTGGCATGACCTCGAAATTTGCCGAATGTTCGCTGGCGGTCAAATATCGCAAAATTGATGACAAGGGCACGGTCTATGGTGGGCCGATGTATTATATTGAGGCGGTGTTTGGGCGGCTTAATCTTGCTTGGCTTGGCAAGGGGCTGGCGATTGTTTTTGCCATTGCCGCCATGGGCGCTTTGGTCAGTGTGTTTCAGGTCAATCAGGCTTATGCGCAATTTGCCAATGTCACCTCTATCGATGCGCCTTTGACTTTTGGCATTATCATGGC
>WFQB01000026.1 GCA_015487305.1 Parvularculaceae bacterium
AATATATCGTTTTGAAAGATGCTTATAAATCCTTGATGGAAGCTTTGGTTCACGGCGGCATTGCCAATAATGTCCGAGTGCAGATTGAATGGATTGATGCGGCGATTTTTGAACAGGAAGACGAAGCCGTGAACCGCCTTGAAGGGGTGCGTGCGATTCTCGTGCCCGGTGGCTTTGGCGAGCGCGGGGTTGAAGGCAAAATTCGAGCCGCGCAATTTGCCCGCGAGCGGGAAATCCCGTTCCTCGGTATCTGCTATGGTATGCAGATGGCGGTTATCGAGGCCGCAAGAAATCTCCTGCAGATTGACAATGCCACTACCAGCGAAGTGACCAGCGAGGGCACCTCGATTGTCGGGCTAATGCGCGAATGGGAAAAAGACGACAAGAAGGTCATCCGCAAAAAAGGCGATGACCTCGGCGGCACTATGCGCCTTGGCGCCTATCAAGCAAAACTGAAACCCGGCTCGCTGGTTCATGAAATTTATGGCACGGACACAATATGGGAGCGCCATCGCCATCGCTTCGAGGTCAATATCGCCTTTGCCGAAGCGCTGGAAAAACACGGAATCATTTTTTCCGGCACATCCCCCGACGGCGCTTTGCCAGAGATCATGGAAATCCCGGACCATCCATGGTTTATCGGCGTGCAATATCATCCGGAATTGAAATCAAGACCGTTTGATCCGCACCCATTATTTGCCGCTTTTGTTGAAGCGGCCTTGAAGCGCTCACGATTGGTTTAACAATTTCCGCTTTGTCCACGCGCTTGGTTATTGGAAAAAGTATATGGACAAATATGAAGAGCAGGCCCTTAGCAATATCGAAAAATATGGTTGTCACATTCTCCATGTTTTGGAGGAGGGGCAAGCACCGGGATTTTCATACTCTATAGGTATTGAACAAAAGACAGGACAGCCTGAAATAATAGTTACAGGACTAAAGCAAGAATTAACGCACTTCCTGATCAACGACTATAATAGTAGGGTAAAATCAGGGGAAATTTTCAAACCCGATAAAAAGTATCAGGACTTCCTTGAAGGTTTTGATGTTATTTTTAAACCTGTGAATAGACGGCATTATGCCGACTATTTTGGCTGGGCAAACTGGCTTTATTCCGGGAATAACTTCAGGGTAATGCAGCTTATATATCCAAGCACCTCTGGTATATGGCCGTGGGAACCCGAAGCCCCTGCTGATTTAATTCACTGCATACCAAAATTATATGAAAACTAGGCAAGGCTTATATCCCGAAACCTTCTAAATCGCATCACGCAAATTCACCGACGCGGGCAGGCTGATATCTATATCCAGCTTTTCAATGGCGTATTGGCGAAAGGGGGCTTTTTGCGCTTCGCTTAAATGGTCATAGCTGGGCGCAACTGTAGCGCTCAGAATTTTCCGGTCCTGTTCGGACAGGCTTTGCCAATAGAGGCGGCGTTGCTTGCGAATGGCATTGCGCTCTTCCGGCGTGGCATTGCGATAGGAATTGCTGGTGGTCGCCGCTATATTCAGCCGCTGGCGCACTGATAGCTGATTATCATAGAAATCCGCGGCAACCAGATCGACCATTGTCTTTTGCTCGCGCTCCAGCCCATCCCACAAGACTTCAACTGCCTTGAACGACACCGGGACAGAACGCCCATCATCGCTTGCCTGAACCGGACCAAGACTTAAACCAACACCAATAATAATCCCCAGGAGAAGGGGTTTACGCAACTTCATAACGCCTCCATACTTATGAGAAGCGTTGTAGCGAAGATAAATTTCCAGCCCTTGAAGCGAGATTGTTCAATTTGATGCAATTGAATTAACCATCACCCCATTTTCGGTTAAGGTTCGCTCGGCTGAAAAACAACCCTGAATTGCTGAACTCATGCAGCCTGCCATTGCATAAAATGGCCCTTGCCAAGGCGTCAGGTTTCGGCTATCTCGCGCCTTCACATGCATTTAAGCCCTTACTTGCGGGCTGGAGAAAAGACCATGGCAGTTCCAAAGCGAAAAACCACCCCATCCAAGCGGGGCATGCGCCGCGCCCATGATTCCCTCGCTAATCCGTCCTATATTGAGGACAAAAAGTCAGGAAATCTGCGCCGTAATCACCATATTGACCTGAAATCCGGCATGTATAATGGCCGTCAGGTTTTAGAGCAAAAAGACGACTAGGCCGCAATTAGGCCAGCGATTTTGCGCAATTATCGCGTAATTTTGAACAATTTGAGGGCATCTGGCTGATAGTCAGGTGCCCTTTGCATGCTTATCGCCCTTTTTTCGCCATTTCCAGGCGATAGACCTTATAATTATCGGGGAGCGCGTTTACCATTTGCGCAAATTCTAGGTTAACCGGACAGGGTTCAGGGAGAAAAAAATGCCGATAAAATTATCCTCAATAAAAATATTAGTGCCATTCGGACTGGCTGCCTTGGCCCTTGGAGCCTGCACAACCTACCCAACGCTGCCGGACCGCTATGCGCAAGCCTATGATCAATGTGATCAAAATGCCGGCATCTGCTACACCTCCTGCCAAAGCTATTCGGTTGAGCAAGGACGGCTGGAATGCCAAAGCGATTGCTCAGCTTCAGCCGATCAGTGCTTTGCCGATGTTAGCGCATGGGCCGAACGTGAATCGCAATATCGCGCTCAACAAAGCTTTGCCTTTTATGGCCAATATGGCGCCTGGTACCCCCATCGCGGCTATTATTACGGGCCTCATAGACGCCCCTATACTTACGCGCCTTGGCGCCAGCCCGGCTATTCCTCAGGCTATGGATATGGCGGCGGTGGATATTATGGCAGTGGTGGCGGGCATCCCTCCCATCCACCGCATCCCGATCACCCGACCCAGCCTGACCGCCCCAGCGATGATACAAGCCCAAGGGTTTCTGACCCCAAGCCGGACTATGGTGTTGGTGGTCGTGATCGCCCAAGGCTGCCGGAAAGTGAATTGGACCTAAACCCTCAGGTCGGTGGTAATGTGAAATCAGCACCTCCACGACCACAGCCGCCTGCGACACAGCCACGCTCTACGCCGAAGCCAACACCACGACCACCGGTGACACAGCCACGACCAACGCCCAAGCCAATTCCGCAAAAGCAACCAACACCAAAACCCCAGCCTTCGCGGTCGCAAAATCCAAAGTCTGACCGTAATTATCAGCAGGAAAAATAGGCTAGTCAGGGTTTGAAATATTAAACGCCGTCAGTAAGTTACTGGCGGCGTTTTTTATATGGGAGGAGTTTTATTGATCTGGCGTATGGTTTTTTGCTGGCGCATTCATCCACATCATCAGGGGCTTTAAGGGGAAGGCCCAGGCTGTCCCGGCAATGATGTAGTAAACCAGATAAACCAGCAGGTTTTCAGGCAGAAAATCGGCAATCGTGACGACCAGACCAAAATATATCAGCAAGGCCGGCAAAAAGACGGCAATAGCAATGAGCTTTTTAAGTCGGGGATTCATAGCGGATGGTTTTACCTCTGACAGTTAAGTCTGCCGCGAAAAAAGATAGACGAGCCTTTCGGCAGGGAATAAAGCAATAATGCAATCTGATATGGGCAATATTATGGTCAATGACAAGCAGCCAAAAAACAATAATGATACCGCCCATGCGAGCCATTACGGCGCCCGCAATCACAATTCCGCGAGACGCCTTGCCCTATGGCTCTATGCATTGAGCGCTCTTGTCGCACTGATGGTCATGGTGGGCGGAGCCACAAGGCTGACCGATTCTGGCCTGTCGATTACCCAATGGGATTTGCTGATGGGCGCTTTACCGCCCATGAGTGAGGAAAAATGGGCCGAGGAATTCGACCTCTACCGACAAATCCCCGAATATGAGCATGTCAATAAGGGCATGAGTCTGGCCGAATTCAAGGGCATTTACTGGTGGGAATGGAGCCATCGCAATCTGGGCCGTTTCATTGGCATGGCGTTTTTAATTCCATTTCTTGTTTTTCTATGGCGCGGTGACATCGCATCCCGCGGGTTAAAACTGAAACTTGGTGGCGCTTTCATCCTGCTTATGGGGCAGGGGCTAATGGGCTGGCTGATGGTGAAAAGCGGCCTTACCGAGCGGGTTGATGTCAGCCAATATCGACTGGCGGCACATTTATTCCTCGCCTTTCTGTTTTATGCCGTGCTGTTGTGGATGGCATTTAATTTAACCCTGCATCGCTCAGGGCAATCTCTTTTAAAACCCTTTCAATGGGCCCGTTGGCTCACCGCTATTGTTTCTATCCAGATTTTATTGGGGGCGCTGGTAGCAGGCTTGCGCGCAGGCAAAACTTTCAACACATGGCCTTTAATGGGAGGTGAGTTTATACCCTCCGACTATTTCAAAACCCCGCCCCATTGGCAGGATGTCTTTGAAACCATCGCCGCGGTGCAGTTTAATCACCGCATCATGGCATATATTGTGGTCATTGCCGGTATTGTATTTTGGTATTTTACCCGCAAATTTGGTAAAGCCGTTTCGCGCCGCGCCGGTTGGATTTTAATGGCGCTTATCGCGCAAATGGTTTTGGGCATCTGGACCTTGCTCGGCGCTGTGCCTATCTCCCTAGGTTTGGCCCATCAATTGGGTGCACTTGGGGTGCTCAGCCTTTGCATTTATTTTCTTTATTGGTCTACGCCGGAAAGCTCTGGAAAATCGACCGTTGAATCCAATTGAATACCCAGCTGGTCTTCCTCTGCATCTATTTCACGAGGCGGGCGCGGTCCTAGGGTCAGCGCTTCTTGTCCATCTATCCCATCTGGCAAACCTACCCATGGTGCATAATAAAGCTCATTATCGCTATCAATAATGGCAATCGCACCATTGCGATAAACAGAACCAAGATTGCCACCGGTCATTGTAAAATGTTTTACAGCGCCAACCATATCAAAACCATTATTGGCTGTCAGATGAAAGGGTTTGGCCAAATCCTGCCTATCAACTGATAAAGCAATCCCTTTATCATCGGAGAACCCTATTAAAAAAAGTCCCCCTTCTTCTTCCCGGTAGAGATCAAAATCAAATGCGCTCCCAAGATTGGGTTTAAAAGTTTTTATAATGTCACCATCAATATTTATCTCAACAATCTTGCCTTTTCTCGTCGAAAGGAATAAACGCCCCGTCACATTATCGGCTTTACAGTCAACATATTTTTCCTTAGCAGATAACGGCTTTGCGCTGCTTTCATTGCCAAATTTCCGATAAACGGCACTACCATTTTCCTCGATAAGAATGGCTCTTAAGCTGTCAATCATGCAAAAACCGGATATTTTCTTTTCCTCAAGAGGAAAACTTAAAACCTCTTCAAGCTCCGTCCCATTTAAATTTTTGCGAATGGCAATAAGTTCATTGCGATTTCTATCCGGGGCAAAAATCAACGCCTCATCACCGTCAAGATAAACAATATCCGGTTTAACAAAAAATGCGCCGGGAATCACTTGCGAAGCAACGCCTTCAATCGAGATAAATATCAACCCGGCTTCGCCATTGGCAACAATGATCCCACCTTCATAATTATTGACCGGGTGATGCCAGAAATTGAGCCCGCCTATTTCGCCCTCAAACTGACCAATATGATCAATCAATTGTATGGCCTTACTGTCAGCACTTTGATCAGAGGTGTTATCAGAAGGACTACATGAGAGCAGTGTGGCGATGATAATGAGTGAGAGTAGGGTCCGTTGAAAATTCATAATGTCATCCGGTTATATGCGGGATTTTCATTATTCTATGGTTATACAGTTCTGGAAACAAGCAGCCATTGTCGGTAATTTATCCAGACCGCAAGCGCTTCACCGCCGCATCACGGCCAAACAGATAAAGCAACACGCGCAAAGCTTCACCGCGCTCGGTTTTGAGCTCCGGGTCCTGTTCCACAATCATTTTGGCATCTTGTGACGCCATTTCCAAAAGCGCTCCATGCTCAGCCAGATCCGCCATGCGATAGCTGGCAAAACCGGATTGCGATGTGCCAAGGACATCACCGGCCCCGCGCAGACGCAGATCTTCTTCGGCAATCAAAAAACCATCATCGGTCTCGCGTAAAATATTAAGCCTCGCTTTGGCAGTCTTGCTCAACCCCCCGCTTTCATCGGGCTTATAAAGAAGAATACAGGTGGATTGCTTGTCACTGCGCCCAACCCGCCCGCGCAATTGATGCAATTGCGCAAGACCAAAACGTTCAGCATGTTCAATCACCATGATAGTTGCATCAGGGGCATTGACCCCAACCTCAATCACGGTTGTCGCCACCAACACTTTTAATTCCCTGCGATAAAAGGCTTCAACAATGGCATCCTTTTCCGGCCCCTTCATCTTGCCATGCACCAGCCCGACCTGATTGCCAAATTTTTCATGCAAAAGCTGATAGCGGTCTTCGGCAGGGGTGAGGTCTAGCATGAAGGACTCTTCGACCAGCGGACAAACCCAGTAAACCTGTTCATCACGAGCAATGGCGCGGCCAATACCTTCAATCACTTCCGGCAAGCGCACCAGAGGCAC
>WFQB01000027.1 GCA_015487305.1 Parvularculaceae bacterium
AGGCTACACCGAAAAAAACCGTTAAAAAGAAAACGGTTCAGAAAAAATCTGCTACTAAAAAAGCAAGCCCTGAAAAAACCGGCCTGAAAAAAACAAAAGCCAAAGCCGTCAAAAAGAAAGTGACAAAAGCCGCTGCAAAAAAACCTGAGGTCAAAAAAACGGCTGAAAAAAAAACCACCGCAAAAAAAGCCATTGCTAAAAAAGCTAGCTCCAAGAAACTGGTAGCCAAGAAATCTCCTGTTAAGAAAGCCATTGCCAGAAAGAGCAAAAAGCTGACCCCGGAGCAGGAACAGGACCTGATCGCAAAAAACAAAGTCATCAAGCTAAAGGCTTTATTGTGCCGTCAATTGGATAGTGAAAAGGCCGAAAACATTCTTTGCATCGATCTTGAAGGCAAAACCGATATTGCTGACGCTATGATTATCGCTTCCGGTCGCTCGGCGCGCCATGTTGGCGCTTTGGCCAATAAGCTTGGACGCATCATCAAAGAGCAGAACATGGGAGAAGTTTCTATTGAGGGCACGCCGGTTTGCGATTGGGTGCTAATTGATGCAGGGGATATTATTATCCATCTCTTCCGCCCCGAAGTACGCGAATTTTACGACATTGAACGGATTTGGAGCGACGAGGCCTTTAGCGCCAAACCTGCCAATGCTTAACCTGCATATCATTGCCATTGGCCGATTAAAATCCGGCCCGGCCTTTGATCTGTTTGCGGATTACCAGCAAAGGTTTGGGCAGACCGGTCGCACTGCCCATATTGCGGGGCTGGTCTTGCATGAATTAGAAGCGCCAAAATCTCTCAATGGTAAAGCCCGCCAGACCCGCGAGGCTGAACTGCTGGAAGCCGCCATCCCCCAAGGGGCGCATATTTTTGTGCTTGATGAACATGGCAAGGCGATGAAAAGCCGCGCACTGGCACAAAAAATAGCCGATATGCGCGATCAGGGCGCACAAGATATTGCCTTTATCATTGGCGGGGCTGATGGTCATGGCCCGGCCATCCGCTCTTTGCTGGAAAGCGGCAAAGCCAGCGCACTTTCCTTTGGCCCCAATACTTGGCCGCATCTGCTGGTGCGGGTGATGTTGGCCGAGCAACTCTATCGGGCAGTATCGATTTTAACCGGCCATCCCTATCATCGCGATTAGCCTTCAGGTCTGGCCATCGCGCCCGAGCGGATATAAATATCCTTCTATGTTACGGTTTTGGACCATGCCTGTTATTATTGCCGCCCTTTTTGGGGGTGGGCTGGCGAGCGCCATGCAGGACCAACCCAGCGAAGAACAATTACGCGAGATCGAGCAACGCCTTGAGGAAAACACCCGCACCGCCGAACAGATAGAGGCCGAGAAAAAGCGCCGCGAGATTGAGCTAAACGGTTTGCGCGCCCGCCTCATTGAAACCGCCGATTCTCTAAAATCCGCAGAAACCCAAGCCACGGATTTGGAACGCCGAATTGCAGACCTAACCGCTGATGAAATCATCGCCAGAGGCACGCTTGCGGAGCGCCAACAGGCTTTGAGTGAAACCTTGGCGGCCCTGCAATCTTTGGAGCGCGCCCGCCCGCCTGCTCTTGCGGTCTCTCCCAATGATGCGGCCGAAGCGGCCCGCGCCGCCATGGCCCTTGCCACCGCCGCACCCGAGCTTGCCGATCAGGCCGAACGCTTGCGCCTTGAAATTGACCGCCTTAGCCAATTGCAAAAAGAACTGGATATGCAAAAGAACCAGCTCCGCGCTGTAGAGCGAGAATTGGCGGCTCGGCGCGCTGTGCTCGAAGAATTGCTGTCCCAAAAGGAAGAGGAAAATGCACTCGCCCAGCGCCGGGCTGCTGCTTTGCGGGCAGAAAATTTACGCCTTGAGCAACAAGCCTCAACCATTCGCGAATTGCTTCAGGAAATTGAGACAACTGCCTTGGCGGCAGCAACACCGGAGCGCCCTCCCATTCCGCGCCCCAATCCGGTAACTATCCCCGATGAGACAAGTGGCGATAGCCTGCTTGATAGGCGACCGGAATTGGCGATCTATGCCAATCTGCCCTCGCTATTTTCCAAGGCCAAAGGCAAATTGCCCCTGCCCGTTTCAGGTCTTATCTCTGCTCCCTATGACAGCATCGCCAATGACGGATCGACCCTTGAGGGAGTGCGCCTGCAAACCAGAAGCGGCGCTGTTGTCACCGCCTCTTTCTCCGGTGAAGTCGTTTATGCAGGACAAATTGGCCGTCTTGGCAATATTGCCTTGCTTGATGTCGGAGAGGATTACCATCTGGTTTTCATCGGCCTTGGCCGTCTTGAGGTTAAGAAGGGGGACAATATATCAGCCGGGGAAGTTATCGGCTATATGCCACAAAATGGACCAAGACAGGAATTAGAATTCCAGATCCGCCGCAAGCAAGCCCCGCAAAACCCCGAGCCTTGGTTGCAAAAGCCGCAAACCGGGTAATTTAAAGGGTTAACAAACCCAATTTAGGGATTAAAATTACCGTCACAATTGCAGGACCACCCTTGGCAGCCCCCCCGACTTCATGTCACTATGATCCATGATTTCAGGCCTCTCAAGACTTGCCCTGTCAGGGTTTGCCCTGTCAGGAATTGCTTTGTCAGGATTTACCTTGAAAGCCTTAAATTTTGAACCAACTCCTTTTTTGAAGCGGCCTCACCAGAGGCTCACAGCAAAGATAGACCCGTCACATGAATCCAAACAACAAGCCGACAATAACATCTCGTAAAAAATCCTCCGCTGATCGGGCCAGACCAGATCATGCGCGTCGCCGGGCCAGCCTTGGCTCCATGCTTGGATCAGCCTTTATTGGCAGCGCCATCACCGCCATTTTGCTAACGGCTGGTTTTGCCCGCTCCGGCATTAATGCCGATACCTTCCGGCAGTTGGATTTATTCGGCGAAGTTTTTGAACTGGTGCATGATAATTATGTCACCCCCCCCGAAACCAAGGATGTGATTGAAGGCGCCATTGACGGCATGTTGATGAGCCTTGATCCCCATTCCAGCTATCTCTCGCCTGATGATTTTGTACAAATGCAAGAGCAAACCCGTGGCTCCTTTGCCGGACTAGGCATTCAAGTGACCATGGACAATAAAGGGCGCGGGCGTGGTCTGGTGCGGGTTGTTTCCCCAATCGACGATACCCCAGCAGCCCGGGCTGGCATTGAAGCCAATGATCTGATTTATGAAATTGATGGCAAGCCGGTCTTTGGTCTTACCCTTGATGAAGCGATTACCCGATTGAAAGGCCCACGCGGCACGCCGGTTGATATTAAAATCTTCCGGGAAAGCGCCGATGAGCCGATTGAGCTGACCCTTGTGCGCGATATTGTCACCGTTAATCCGGTATTGTCACGGGTTGAGCGCGACAATGTCGGCTATGTCCGCGTTACCAGTTTTACCGATCAGACGACCAGCAAAATGCTTGCCGCCATTCGCGAAATGGATGAGGAAATCTCCGGCGGCATGAAAGGGCTGGTGCTGGATTTACGCAATAATCCTGGCGGCTTGCTGGATCAGGCTGTGGCCGTTTCCGATGCCTTTCTCGAAGGTGGCGAAATTGTCTCCACCCGCGGGCGCAACCCCAAAGACACAATTCGCGAACTTGGTACGCCGGGTGATATTCTAAATGGTCGCCCGGTCATTGTGCTGATTAATGCCGGCTCGGCATCAGCTTCTGAAATTGTTGCTGGCGCATTGCAAGATCGCAATCGCGGCCTATTGCTTGGCACTAAAAGTTTTGGCAAAGGCTCGGTGCAAACCGTGCTGCCTTTGCAAAATGGCATTAACGGCGCACTGCGCCTGACCACGGCGCGTTATTACACGCCTGCCGGGCGCTCTATTCAACAGCTTGGCATTGTGCCGGATATTGTTGTGCCAATCACCCGACCGGGTCAGGAGCCTGAGGGGGCGGCCGATATTCGATCCGAAGCTGACCTGCAGGGCGCGCTTGATATCGAAACCCTTGACGAGCTTGTCCAGCGCGATGAAGAGGGCCATGTGGAGCCCAAAGACACCTCCATCCTGGTAGAGCCTATTGAATGCCCGCTGGAAGAAGATTGCCAGCTGAACCGCGCTCTTGATATTTTGCAAGATGGTAGCGAGTTCCGCGCCTTTTTGGCCCAGGCCGGTGAGGTTATCCGATAAGCTCCCCCTGATATTTCAACTCTATCAATGGCGACCCTTTTAACGGGGTCGCCATTTTTCCGCTCCCCCTTCTTGAAAGAATAATTCCCATGACTGCCAAACCGCTAATTGTTTTTGCTACCTGCTTAAAAGAGCCTGATATTCAAGACAGCGATGCCATGCTGCAAAAGGGTTTGGAGCAACGGGGGGCACGGATTATTGGCGCGCCTTGGAATGGAGATTTTGCCCCCTTTGCCAAGGCCGATCTTGTGCTTATTCGTTCGACTTGGGATTATTTTGATCGGCTCGGTGATTTTTTTACATGGCTAGATCGCCTTGAAGCTGAAAATATTCGCACAGAAAATAATGTTGAAATCCTGCGCTGGAATGCGCGCAAAAACTATCTGTTTGAACTGCAAGATAAAGGCGGCGCTTTAATGCCGATTGTCGAAGTAGCGGCCAATGTTGAAAGCATTGCCGAAGCTTCCAAGCAACGGGGCTGGACAAAATCCGTCCTGAAATGCCTCTCCAGCGGCAGCGCCCTTGGCATGAGTGTGATTGACCCAGCCAATCCTGCCGAGATTGAAAAAGCGCTTATCGCCACGAAGCCCTATCAAGCCCATGGACTAATGTTGCAAAAATTCCAACCGGAAATTACCAGCGCCGGGGAATTGTCCTTAGTGTTTTTTGATGGGGTGTTTTCGCACGCTGTCGTCAAAAAACCAAAGCCGGGCGATGTGCGGGTGCAAGCGGTTCATGGAGGCATTTATGAGCGCGTTAGCCCTGACACCAAAACCTTGGAGCGGGCAAGACAAGTTTTATCCATGGTGCCGGGCTTTGAGAACGCACCGCCAGCCTATGCGCGGGTTGACGGCATGATCTTGGAGGGTGGGTTTCAGTTAATGGAACTGGAAATGACCGAGCCTGAGCTGATGTTTCCCTATGCCCCGGAAGCCGTCGACAAAATGGCAGAGAATCTGCTTCGTAAAATCAGCTAAGACCAATCATTGATTTCAGGATTGATTTTTTTCTTTATCAAGGCTCTCAACCGCAAGCGCTTGCAAGGCGAGATAGTTGACCTTGCCAGTGCCCAAGACAGGAATGTCATCAACCACCAAAATTTTACGGGGCACAGCAAGTTCCGGCACTCCATGGGATTGCGCCCAATGCAATAATGTCGCCCGATCCGGCACCGGATTTTCGGTTAGCAAAATAATCTGTTCGCCTTTTTTATCATCGGGCAAAGCCACCGCTGCATGCAAAAATTCCGGCCATACAACAGCGGCGCAATTTTCAACAACCGCAAGCGAAACCATTTCTCCGCCCAGCTTGGCAAAGCGTTTTAACCGACCGCGAATGGACATATAGCCACCGCCATCAATATCCACCACATCTCCAGTATCATGCCAGCCATCTGGTGGCGGGGTAATTTCTCCGGGCTTGTCGGCCATTAAATAGCCTTGCATGATATTGGGACCGCGCACATAAAGCCGCCCGCCGCTTTCTAGGCCTTCCACTGGCTCAAGACGGGTTTCAACCCCGGGCAAAACCTTGCCAACGGTACCGGGGCGAATATCGCCCGGCTGATTAACCGCCAAGACCGGGGCCGATTCCGTCACCCCATAGCCTTCCAACACATTGAACCCGAACTTGCTTTTGGCCATGGCTCTGGTTTCATCGCGCACCCGCTCAGCCCCGCAAACCGCATAACGCACGCTTGCCAAAGCACCCTGCCGGGCGGTTTTCATATAGCGATGCAGGAAAGTATCGGTGGCAAATAATATCGTGGCTCTGGTTCGGCGCACCAATTCCGGTATCAGCTTCACATGCAAGGGCGACGGATAGGGCACAATCGGATGCCCGCCAAACAAGGGATATAATGTGCCACCGGTAATGCCGAAGGAATGGAATACCGGCAAAGGATTGAAGAAAATATCCGTTGGCTCCAAATGAATATGCGAGATGATCTGCTCGACATTGGACAGGATGTTTTGATGCGACAACACCACCCCTTTGGGCGTGCCTTCCGTGCCGGAGGTAAAAAGCACAACGGCCGGATCCTTTGGCGAAGGCGGGCGATAAAACAAAAATGGTAAAATCGGCCCCGCCGCTGCACGCAGCTTATCCAGCGGCGTTAAGCCTTCACGAAGATCTTCCAGATAAACAATTCTGGCATGGCTGGATAGCGCCTCAACCAAATCACCAAGATCGCCCATCTCGACAAATTTGCGCGATGTCAAAATTGTAGAAATCTGCGCGGTGTTAATGGCTGAGGTGAGATTTTTTTCCCCTGCCGTAAAATTCAGCATGGCTGGCACACGGGCGATAGATTGCAAGGCAAAAAGGGTAACTATCGCACCGGCACTGGTTGGCAAAAGCACGCCAACATTTTCTTTGCGACTTGTAAATTTGGCAATCGCGCTACCAAGAGCAAACCCACCTCGAACCAAGTCCAGATAGGTCAGGTCTTTATTTTCCGGGTCAATAATGGCGCGCGTTTGGGCGCCAAATTTAGATTTACTTGCCAAGAGCCGGGCAAAGATTGTGGAACTGGCGCGGGCGCGCAATCGACGCTGGCTTCGTTTCGCCCGCGAGAGGCGGCGCTCTTCGGCGGCCTTGGCTTCTTTTAACTCAGCCTGTAAGGCCAGATCTTCTGCATCCGCCTTTTCGCTACCCTTATCCATAAAATTCCTCTCTAACGCCCTGCCCATTATCGGGCCTAACCCATGCCCTTTTAAGTATTATACGCCCCCCTAAACCCTCAAGCTTTCGGCCTATGTTAGCCAAGTGTAAGGATTCATCAATTCTTTTGCCGCGAAATCGAAACCAGAAGGGCAAAATAGTCCTTTTACTGTTCCTTACGAACAGGTTTAGGCTGTAAGGCTGGAACAATTTCGCTTTTAACGACCGAAAAATAGGGCCTTCGACACGCCAAGAATGAGGCCGGTTTTTCAGGTAGATGTGCGCAAAAGAAAGAATTGGAGCATTTCTGCGAGTCTAGAAGGCCAAGGAAATGCCTGTTGGGACAAGCAAGGAGCTTTGGAAAACCCCATGCTAAAGACCGAACAAACCCTTCCCCGTCGCCAAAGACGGCGCAAATCCGGTCCCGGACCACTTATTATGGCCTGGGTTGGCCTGTTATTGGCCATTATCACAGGGGGGCTGTTTTTTCTCCTCACCCCGCCGCAGGAAAACAATGAAGATGCTTTAGTCTTAAGCATTGATAATGCGCCCGAGCAATTTGCCCCGGTTGATTGGGCCAACCAGGCCTCGGTGCAAACCAATATAGACAACACAAATATAAATGATATTGGCGCGGCATCCATAAAAACTGCCAATGGCGATGAAGCCATCAATGCAACAACCGACCAGCCCTCGCCGGATGCGACCAGCGCTGAGACGAGCGGGCCGCAAGAAGAAATTTTAGCATCTGGAGCGCGGCTCATCACTCTGCCCACAAATGATCAGCAAGAAAATAGCATGACCAGTGATATGGCCGATGTTCTTGAAGAACTAAGCGATGAGGCCATTATTATTCGCATGAGTGATGGCTCCATAGCCCCTGATGAAAACAGTAAAACGCCCGCTAAACCAGATGCCACCAAGATCGAACAAAAAATTATCTCGCAGCCGCCCGGCGCCTTGGAGCGCGGGTTTGACGGTCTTGGGGAGTATGGCCCGACCCCGAAAATTGCCAGTGATGGCCGCCACCCATCGCGCCATTATGCCCGCAAATTTACCGCCCCGGCTGATACCCCCAAAATTGCCATCATCATTGCCGGGCTTGGCCTCGACCCTGCCCTCACCGATGCAGCCATAGCCCTGCCCCCCGAAGTTACGCTTGCCTTTGCGCCCTATGCCAAAAACCTGCCCGCCAAAGCCGCCCGCGCCCGCGCTCGTGGCCATGAATTATTGGTGGAATTGCCCATGGAAGCCGCCGGTCTTGGCCCCGAGCAATTAGGCCCCGCGGCGCTGACCACATTTCAAAGTCAGGCTGATAATCGCAAGCGCCTTGATTGGGTGTTGAGCCGCTTTAAAGGTTTTTACGGGGTCACCAACTATCTGGGCGGTACTTTTTCTTCCGAACAGACCGCCATCACCCCGGTTTTGTTTGCCCTTAAAAGCTCCGGTCTTGCCTATATTGATGATACCGGCCTTGCCCGTAGCGCAGCCCAATCCATGTCCGCCAGCTATGGCAGTGTGGACTTTCTGCTAACCCCGCAATCGGCTGACTTTACCGGCATGTTGGAACAAATCGAACAGCGCGCCCTTACCAAAACCCGGGTCACGGTGAAAGTCTATGCAACCCCAGCCAGTCTGCAACAAATACAGATCTGGATAGATGGGTTTAAAGACAAAGGCATCGCCCTTGCCCCCGCCTCGGCACTGGTGAATAATCTTTAGAAAATATGAGGGACCCCCGGTGGATTTATCTGTGTATCGCCCCAATGTCGGGGTTTGCCTGTTTAACAGGAAAGGCCAACTTTGGCTGGGCCGCCGAATAGGCGTTCTGGTTGACCCGTCCCAACCGGGAGAGGTCTTTGGCTGGCAATGCCCGCAAGGGGGTATCGACAAAGGCGAAACCCCGGAAGATGCCGCCCGGCGCGAATTATTTGAAGAAACCGGTGTGCGCTCCGCCAATCTCATCACCATCACCCCCGGCTGGCTCACCTATCAATTTCCGGAAAATTACAAAAAGAGAAACTGGAAAGGCCAACGCCAGAAATGGGCGGCCATGCTGTTTACCGGCAAGGATAGCGAAATTGACCTTGAAGCCCATGGGGCTATAGAATTTTCCGATTGGCGCTGGGCCGAGCTGGAAGAGAGCCTTGACCTCATCGTTCCGTTCAAGCGCGAAGTATACGCCGAAGTGGTGCGCGCATTTTTACCCTTGCGCGATTTTTTGCGCGAGCAAAGTTAAGATGGATCTACAAAAGCGCCTGCTTTATCGCGATGGATTGATTTTGGTGGTTGATAAACCGGCGGGGATCAATGTTCACAAAGGCCCCAAAGGCGGGCCGGCACTGGAAGATTATTTCGACCAATTACAATTTGGCCTGCCGCGCAAACCAACCCTCGCCCATCGCCTCGACAAGGAAACCTCCGGCTGTCTTGCCCTTGGCCGCCACCCCAAGGCTTTACGCAAATTGGGCAAGATATTTGCTGAAGGCCAAGCGCAAAAAATCTATTGGGCAATTTGCCAAGGCGTGCCGGAACAAGCCCAAGGCCTGGTTGATTTGCCGCTCTATAAGGACAAGACCGGGCGTATTCATAAAATGCGAACAGGCAAGCCCGAAAAAGCAAAACTCGCGCAAACCGAATGGAAATTACTGGCCGAGAAAAACGGGTTTTCTTTTGTGGAATGCAAACCGCTCACCGGGCGCACCCATCAGATAAGGGTGCATCTGGCATCAATCGGCTGTCCAATATTGGGTGATGGGCTATATGGGGCGGTGAGCGATGGCCCAATGATGCTGCACGCCAGAAGCCTCACCCTGCCATTGTCAAAAAACAAACCGCCAGTAGAAGTCACCGCCGATCCGCCCGAAGAAATGGCAAAAATACTGGCAGAACTAAAATAAACAAGGCCCACCCCGCGTCATCCCCGCGAAAGCGGGGACCCATCTCGGAAAGAAGAAATAGAGCGCGTAAAGAAATTTTTCTTGGCGTTTACCAACAAGAACAGCCGGACTATTAGGGTGGAGAAGGCCAGAGATGGGCCCCTGCCTGCCCAGTGGTGACGAAAATGGGTGACGAAGAACAAACTCACCACTAACAAAAAACCCCGCCTTAAAAAGCGGGGCTTTTTCAAAATCAAAACACTAAAACCTAATAGGCCGCCAGTGCATCAACCGCTCTTTGTGCGGAGATAATGGCCGCAGGCGTATCAGCCAGCTTCAAGCTGGTCTCGGCGCGCTCTTTGGCGTGGGCAAGGGCTTCGCCTTTTAGCTCTGCTTCCGGCAGGGCAAATTCTGCCAGCACGGTCAGGCCGTTTGCGGTAATTTCTGCAAAACCACCGGAGACATAGATGCGCTGCTCATCGCCACCATTGATGACAACCAACACACCTGAATCAACCGAAGTCATCAGCGGGGTGTGATTGGCCAATACCCCGAAATCACCATCGGCACCGGGAATATTAACCTGATCGACCTCACCGGAGAAAAACTCCGATGCCGGTGATACCAGATGAAACATCAATTTGGCCATTTAAGCATTCTCCTTAAAAGCAGCCAATTTAAGCCGCTTCCGCCGCCAGCTTCTCGGCTTTTGCAATCGCTTCATCCATAGTGCCAACCATATAGAAGGCAGCTTCCGGCAGATGGTCATAATCGCCTGCGACCAGCCCTTTAAAGCCGGCAATGGTGGCTTCCAGCGGCACCTGAATGCCGGGCGAGCCCGTAAACACTTCGGCCACATCAAATGGCTGCGACAAGAAGCGCTCCACTTTACGGGCCCGGGCAACGACCAGCTTGTCTTCTTCCGACAGCTCGTCCATGCCGAGAATGGCGATAATGTCCTGCAGGGCCTTATAGCGCTGCAAAATATTCTGCACATCACGGGCCACCTGATAATGCTCCTCGCCGATAATGCGCGGGTCGAGAATACGCGAGGTCGAATCGAGTGGGTCCACCGCCGGATAAATCCCTTTTTCCGCAATCGCCCGGTTCAAAACCGTGGTCGCATCAAGGTGGGCAAAGGAGGTTGCTGGCGCCGGGTCGGTCAAGTCATCGGCTGGCACATAAATCGCCTGCACCGAAGTAATCGAGCCTTTAGTGGTTGTGGTAATACGCTCTTGCAAGGCGCCCATATCGGTCGCCAAAGTTGGCTGATAGCCCACCGCTGAAGGAATACGGCCCAAAAGCGCCGACACTTCCGAACCGGCTTGCGTAAACCGGAAAATATTATCCACAAAGAACAGCACGTCCTGACCTTGGTCGCGGAAATGCTCCGCAACAGTCAGACCAGTCAATGCCACACGGGCACGGGCTCCGGGAGGCTCGTTCATCTGGCCATAAACCAGTGCCGCTTTAGAGCCTTCGGCATTACCGCCATGCTCTTTCGGGTTCACATTCACTTTCGATTCGATCATTTCCCAATAGAGGTCATTGCCCTCACGGGTGCGCTCGCCAACCCCGGCAAAGACCGAATACCCACCATGGGTTTTGGCGATATTATTGATCAATTCCATAATCAAAACGGTTTTGCCAACACCAGCACCGCCAAAAAGACCAATCTTGCCGCCTTTGGCGTAAGGGCACAAAAGATCAACAACTTTAATACCGGTAATCAGAACTTCTGATTCTGTTGATTGCTCCACGAAAGGAGGCGCAGATTGGTGAATACCGCGTTTGGCATCATGGGGGATCGGACCAACTTCATCCACTGGCTCGCCGATAACATTCATGATCCGGCCCAAAGTGCCCTCGCCTACCGGCACCATAATCGGCTCGCCCGTATCAACCACTTCCTGACCGCGCACAAGACCTTCACTTGAGTCCATAGCGATGGTGCGCACAGTATTTTCACCCAGATGCTGGGCCACTTCCAGAACCAGACGGTTACCGTGATTGTCCACTTCTAGCGCGTTCAAAATCATTGGCAATTCGCTGTCAAATTCAACATCCACGACCGCGCCGATAACC
>WFQB01000028.1 GCA_015487305.1 Parvularculaceae bacterium
CGATATTTGCGCTTCCAAACTTGTGCCCAGGCCATGAAGAAACGCTGATCGCCGGTCAGACCGTCAATCACCGGAGCTTCCTCGCCATTCAAGGAAAGTTTATAGGCCTCATAGGCCATGGTTAGCCCGCCAAGATCGCCAATATTTTCCCCCATGGTCAGCTTTGGATCAATGAAGAAGCCTTCAAGGGGAGAATATTGTGCATATTGTTTGCCCAATTTGTCGGCGCGTTTTTCAAAACGCTCCGCATCTTCAGCCGTCCACCAATCGCGCAACATGCCGGTCGCGTCTGATTTGCGCCCCTGATCGTCAAAGCCATGGCCAATCTCATGACCGATGACCGCGCCAATGCCGCCATAATTAACCGCCGGATCGGCATTGGGATCAAAGAATGGCGCTTGCAGGATGGCGGCCGGGAAGACGATTTCATTGCGATTGGGGGAGTAATAGGCATTGACCGTTTGCGGGGTCATGAACCATTCCGTGCGATCAATCGGACCGCCCAGCTTGGAGATCATGTCCTGCCATTCCCATTGATTGGCGCGCTTCATATTGCCAAAGGCATCACCGCGCACAACTTTAAAGTCGGAATAATCTTTCCATTTTTCCGGATAGCCGATTTTCGTGGTGAAGGCCGCAAGCTTGGTGCGGGCTTCCTCCTTGGTTTCTTCGCTCATCCACTCATTGGATTCCAGGCGCACAAGAAAGGCTTTTTTGAGATTGTCTACCAGCGCGTCCATTTGCGCTTTTGATTCTGGCGGGAAATAGCGGGCCACATAAACCTGTCCCACAGCTTCGCCAAGGGCACCATTGACAGCAGCCACGCCGCGTTTCCAACGTTCGCGTTGCTCTGGCTGGCCGCGCAGTTCAGCGCCGTAAAAGGCAAAATTGGCATTGTCAATCTCTGTTGGTAACACCGCTGCATTGGCACTTAAATAGTGAACTGTGAGATAGTCTTTCCATACATCAACCGGTGTCTCGCGGAAGATTTTGCCAAGCGCCTGAATGGCGTCGTTTTCCCGAACCACAAATTCACTTTCGCCTTCAAGACCCATCTCGGTCATCATGAGGTCCCAAGGGAAATCCGGTGCGTAAGATTGTAATTCCTCAATCGTATAGAGATTATAGGTCAGATCTCGCTCGCGGCGTTTGGCCGATGTCCAATGGGCATTGGCCATGCGCTCTTCCAGCGCATAAATTGCATCAGCGCGGGACTGCACATCTTCTGCACCGGTAAAGCCGAGCATGGTAGCTAAAAATTTCTTATAGGCGATTTGCTTGTCGGCGAAATTTTCTTCGAGATAATAATCGCGGTTTGGCATGCCGAGGCCCGATTGGGTAATGTAGAAAATATAGCGATCAGTGTTTTTGCTGTCGATATCGACCCAGCCGGCAATTGGCGATTCAGAAGCGATGGAAATTGTCGCAAAAAGTTTTGCCACATCTTCATGGCTCTCAAGACTATTTATGGTCGCCAGATCATTTTGCGCGACCGCAAGGCCAAGTTCATTGATGCGGTCGGTATCAATAAAGCTGTCATAGAAATCGCCGATTTTTTGTTCTGGCGTGCCCATGGCGGCTTTGGCGTCGCCGGCTTCCTGAATGATGCCGCGTACGCGATCTTCAGAGCGCTCAAATAAAACGGTGAAAGAGCCATAATTGGTAAAGTCTGCGGGAATTTCGAAAGTTTCCAGCCATTTGCCGTTCACATAGCGGAAGAAGTCATCGCCCGGGGCAATTTCAGATTGGATGACGGAAAGGTCAATCCCGAAAGTGCCAAGCTCTGGCGTTGTTGGCGCGGCCTGTTGGCTTGTGGTTTGTTGTTCTTGAGTGTCTTGTCTGGCTGTCT
The DNA here is from genome assembly GCA_015487305.1 of Parvularculaceae bacterium. Classification (GTDB taxonomy): domain Bacteria; phylum Pseudomonadota; class Alphaproteobacteria; order Caulobacterales; family Parvularculaceae; genus S012-90. The sequence continues at coordinate 1,850 of WFQB01000028.1, forward strand.
CGTCAGAGGCTTGTTGGCTGCAGGCTGCTAGTGCCAATAGGGCAACGCCTGATAGTAAAAACTTTTGCATGATTGTCCTTCTATTGTTTGTCGTTGTTTATCGGGACCCCTCGCCGATATTTCTGCGCAAAACAGGGCTGGCCTTTTTTGCTGAGGGCTGTTTTGCCAGATTTTTAGGCCCGAGACCATGACAATTCGGAAAGAAAAGGATATGGTCACTGGCTTTGGAAATGCTGGTTTTAGGGGCTTTGCGCTGTAACGCGCAGTTCTAAAGCCCGCTTTTAGGAAAATAGTTCATGTCTTTGCCGCCACGGCCCAAATTGGGAGACAGCCTGCCTGCCGCGAATCCTTCACAGGAGACCCTTGATCTACTGGCTTTGCGGCGTTCAACCCCCAATGCGTTGATTACTGAGCCGGGGCCGGATGGGGCGCAGATACAAGACTTGCTGGTGATTGGGGCGCGCATTTCCGATCATCGCCGGATTGTGCCATTCCGCTTTGTGGTTTTGGCGGGTGCGGCGCGGGCGGATTTTGGTGAGAAGCTGGCAGCGATATTTGCCGAACAAAACCCGCAGGCGGACGAGGCGGCGATAGAAAATGAGCGCCAGCGCTTTGCCCGCATTCCGGTGACGATTGCGGTTATATCTGCGCCGGATAAAAATCACAAAACGCCTTTATGGGAACAGCACTTAACCGCCGGAGCCGTGTGTCAAAATATTTTGATTGCGGCCAATGCCATGGGCTTTGCCGCGCAATGGATTAGCGAATGGATTGCCTATGATGATGCGGCGATGAAATGTTTGGGGTTGGGGGCGGAAGAAAAACTTGCCGGATTTATTTTGCTCGGCAGTGCCAAAGAGCCGCCCAAAGAGCGCCCGCGCATTGAGGCGCAAGAGATAACGCAATATTGGCGGGGGTGATTTAGGCGCCGGCTTTTTTTGCGAACTTCCAGCCAATATCGGCGAGAAATGGCACGATTACCCCGTAATTTTTGCCCTCCTGCGAAGACGCATTGCCTTGCAAAGCGCGGGCATAGACCCCTTGGGCAATGCCTGCGAGGCGGAACATATTATAGGCCATGCAAAAATCGAGATCGGCGAGGCCATCGCGCCCGGTGATGGCGCAATAGCGGTCCATCATGTCTTTTTCACTGGGCAGGCCAAGGCTTTCGTGATCAATATCTGAAAAGCCAAGTTTGGTGACCCGTGGCAAATGCCAAGCCATGAGAAAGTAGGAAAAATCGGCCAGCGGATGGCCGAGAGTTGAAAGCTCCCAATCAAGAACCGCGAGGGCTTTTGGTTTTTCCGCCTCGAACATAATATTATCGAGGCGATAATCCCCATGGACGATAGTGGTTTCATCGCCATCGGGTATGGCGGTGGGCAGGAAGGCGATGAGATTATCCATGGCCGCAATCGGTTCGGTTTCAGCCGCTTTGAACTGTTTGGTCCAGCGGGCAATCTGGCGGGCGAAATAATTTTCATGCTTGCCAAAATCGCCAAGGCCCAAGGCTTTGTAATCGGCTTTATGAAGCTGGGCGATAGTGTCGGCGGCGGTGTTGAAAATCGCGGCGCGCTCCGGCAAGGGCAGGTCCGGCAGGGTCGGGTTCCAGAACACGCGGCCTTCGAGAAATTCCATGACAAAAAATATGGTGCCGATGACGCTTTCATCTTCGCACAGGCCAAGCATTTTTGGCACCGGGAAGCCAGTGCTGCCGAGCGCTTTCATCACCCGATATTCGCGATCAACCGCATGGGCCGAAGGCAATAACTTGCCCGGTGGCTTGCGGCGTAACACATATTTGCGTTTTGGTGTTGTCAGCAGATAGGTCGGGTTGGACTGGCCGCCGGAAAATTTGCGCTGCTCAAGCGGGCCGGAAAAACCGTCAATATTCGCGCTCATCCATTTCGCCAAAGCCTGCTCGTCAAATTTCAGGCGCTCGGGCGTTTCAATCGTGTCCGCTGCTTTTTTATCATTCATTTTGCTTATTCCTCCCTTATGTTATCAGGCAGGCAAAGGAATGTTGCAAGTCATGGATACAGTTTCAAAGCCCGGCATGGGCGCTATTAGTTTTGAGGCAGCTTTTCTGGCTGAGCGCACGGCCAGAGCTGAAGAAATAGATCAGCTCGGCCATGTGAATAATGCCGTCTATCTCCATTGGGTGCAGGATATAGCGCTTGAGCATTGGTATTTACTGGCCCCCAAGGAGGTGCAGGACAGGGTTATATTTGTGGTGCTGCGCCATGAAATTGATTATCGCGAGCCCATTTTAGAAGGCGAAGAGGTCGAATTACGCACTTGGCTGGGCGAAATAAAAGGCCCGCGACTTCCGCGTTATGTGGATATTCGCAAAAAAGGCGCAAAACGTTTTGCCGCAAGGTCGCTGACCACTTGGTGCATGCTCGACATTAAAACCCGCCGCCCCAAACGGGTAGGCGACGATATTTTTGAAGCTTTTGGTTTGCCGCGACTATTAAAGGATTAAGTTGTCCATTGGGGCGATGGCGGATGAATTGGGGAAGACGACATTATTGAGCTCTGTTAGTGTCATGCCAAGATGGTCGCGCAGGACGCCTTTGAAGATGGCGCGCATATCGGTGGAGATGGCAAGGTCCTGACCATCGACGAGTGAGCCGGGGGCGAGACCTGCAAAATCACCACGCACGCCACCAGTAAGGCCATTGACCGCGCCGCCTGCCAGCATCGCCAAACCGCCAATGCCATGGTCGAGACCATCAGATCCATTAACCTCGACATTGCGGCCAAATTCCGAAACCACCATGACCACCGTATTGGCCCAGCTCGCGCCAAGGCCGGTTTTTAGCGCTTGGATATTATTGTCCAAAAGGGCGCATTGTTGGGCGACCCGGGCATTATTGCGCGTCAATGGCCATGCATTGTCGTGGGTATCCCAGCCGCCCATATCGACCATGACAATGCCAGCCAATTGCGGGTCCTGATTATTGAGTAGGGCAGCGGCAATCTCAAAATCTGTAGCATTATTGGGAACATCAAGAGTGGTGCGTCCGGAAATGGTGTCATCAACGATTTGTGTGATGGGCGGACCGATAAGACTATCTGTTGCCGTTAAGCTGGCAATGCGGTTCATGGTATCGGCATCCAAAGGTGGCAGGCGCGCCGGGGCGTAATTTAGAATATTGGCTTCCCCGGACAGCATTTTTGGCACCCGGGTGCCGATGGCTATGCCTTCAATAGAAACCCCCATTTGCACAAGAGCGCGGCTTAACCAGCCATCACGGCGATCAGCGAGATTGGTGACCCCGCGTTCAACCCCTTCTTGGCCATCAAAATGTGAGCGATTATGATAAGGCGCGCCAATGCCGCTAACAAAAATTGCCTCTTGATTGAGCACCATTTGGTGAATATTGGGCATGTTGGGGTTAAGTCCAAAGCCGCCGCCCATGGACAGGGTTTGCGCCGAGGTCATGGCCAGCTGGCGGCGCAGCCCCGCATAATTGGGGTCAGCAATAGGGGCGAGGACGCCAAGGCCGTCAGTGCCGCCGCGCAAAAACACCATCACTATTTTTTTGCCGGCAAGATTGGCGGCAACAGCAGGGCCAGAAAGCGCAAAAGCGGTAACAGAGGAGGATAATCCAATAATGGCTTGGCGACGGTTCAGCTTAAATTTTGTCATCTCTTGTTACCTCCGCTGAAATTCTGGGGACATCAGCGCCAATGTCATGCCTTGTTGTGTGTCGGCGGCATTGGTAACTTCTGTTGTGGTGGTGGGGGAGACAAGATCACCCATGGTCTCTTGTAAAAAAGTCAAAGGGTTGAGGCCCGGCACCCGCCCCGCGATTTGGTCGGCCCATTGCATGCGGGTCATCATCGCGGCGGGTTTGGCCCAGTCTTCACCATCATC
>WFQB01000029.1 GCA_015487305.1 Parvularculaceae bacterium
GACCAAAGGCACCGTCAGGGCTTTGCCGATCAAGGATTTTATTGATCGCTTCCTGCACCCGTGGGCGCAAATCCCGCTCAGCATCGGCATCCACAAGGCCACCCAGCTTGTCCACATATAATAAGGGCCAGGCCGATGAGGTTAATTGCTCCGTACAGCCATAAGGATAACGCCTTAGACTATCGAGCAGGGATTGCGGATCAACGCCTTTAAGCGGTGACCATGACAGCTTAACCTTGGTGGTGCTTGGGATATAACCGTCGAGAATATCCGGCATGGGCGTATAGCGCTCGCCGGATTTTTGCAATCTGGTTTGAATTTCCGTTGTTGGGAAATGTGCTGTGCGTATCTCGATGGGGTAAGATCGGGACACAGCAAAATCTCCCGGGCCTTCAACCGCCAGAGAAATATCAGCAATGCCCGGTGTTTCAGCTTTCAGCGAGAAAGTTTCGGTGCGCTTTTCACCACGGCGCAAAGGAATGGTGAGGCTCTCCTCCATTACCACCGGACCTTCACCAGAAACGGAAGCGATATAGCTGCCCCCTGCTCCCTCGACATTATCAATCAACAAGGTTGCGGCCGCTTCATCACCGGGCGCGAGGAAACGCGGCAGGGACAATAGCGCCGGCACCTTATCGCGCACGGTCAGCGGCTGGTCGCTATTGCCGATTTTACTGGCGGACCAGGCAACCGCCATGACCCGCAATTCGCCATTAAAATCGGGAATATCTATCGGCACTTGAGCGCGACCATTATCGCCAATCTCCACAAGCCCCGAAAACAGCGCGATAGATTTTACTGGCACAACCGAAAGCCCCTCTCCACCAAGGCTATCGCCGCCAAAGCGTGTTGGCGCGCCGAGATTGGGGTTCAGTAATCTGCCATAATCATCATGCAGTCGCACCGCCAGAGCTTTCTGGCCGAAATACCAGTCGGTCGGGCTTGGGGATTTGAATTTGGTGAGGCGCAATATGCCTTCATCAACGGCGGCTATGGTCATAAACACTTTGCCACCAGAAGGAACGCCGTCAATTTTTACCGGCAGGTCAAGTTTTTGCCGTGGACGGATCATTTCCGGCAGATCAAGAGAGACTTCCAAAGTGCGCTTGCTCATATCAAAGGGCACATAGGCAACGCCCATGGCCCGGCGCGGCACTGGCTGGTCAACCGCATGGCGCGGGGTCACCACGGTTGCCAGAACATAAAAGCCATTGCCCCATTCGGCTTTGGTGGGGATTGCAATTTCGCGAGATTTTCCGGTTAGGCGATAGCGTTCAACCCATTGCACTTTGTCAGTGGCAATAACGATCACCGCTTCGCCAGCATAAGGCGCATCCAGCATCACTTTAACTTGCGATCCGGGGGTGACCGGTTTATCTGGTCCGGTCAGCGTTGCCTGATCTGGCGATTGCGAGCCGGACGCATAAGAACGCCAGCCCACATAAAAGCGGTGGGAACTTTTAGTGCCGGTTTTTCTGTCGCTAACCTCTAGCCGATAAGAGCCATAATCCAGCGTCCGGGTGATTTTAACCGGACCGGAGCGACGGCTAGTTACCTTGCCTGTCGCCACCGGAATATCGCGATAATCGCGACGCCAGCGCCAATCGCCATTGGCGCGATACCATTCATAGCGATAATCTTCTTCCAGCAGGCGCCATTCCAGCGCATTGCCTTCAACCTCTTGGCCCTTGGCATCAAGCAGGACAATTTCAAAACTGTTTGGTTTATTGCGACCGGTATTTTCATCACTGCGCTTAATGCCGAGATAATAATCATCGACCCGCACCGGAACGCGGGCGCTTTCATTCACATAGCGACCGCCCGGCTCGGCAACGCCGATCACCACTTCGGCGCGCAAGGGCCGCCCGGTGGTATCAACATTTTTATCCACCCCTAACAACAGGCTGGCTTTGCCATCGCCATCGGTTTGGGTTTCACCCAATTGTATAAATTGCTGATTGAAGGTTTTTTCGGCGAGGCCAAAACTATAGCCCGGATAATCGTCAAACGGGCTGGGGTCGACCCGCAAACGCGCTTCGCCTTCAACCTTTAGCCCTGAACCGGGCGCGCCATAAAGATAGCGCACATCAATTTCAACGGCGCGCTCTTGTCCCGCGAGAATGGGAACATCTTCATCAGCATCAACCTCAACGGCGATACGCTGGGGCACGAAATCCTCAACCGAGAAGCTTTCATAGGCAGGCTCATCAACCCCATCAATCTCAAGCTTCACAGTCCAGCCACCACGCGGGGAGGACGCCGGAATATCATAGGCCCAGGTAAAGCCACCGGCTGCCATATCCTTAATGCGAGTGACCGCCGCTTCTGTGCGATTGGGCCGTAAAATAGTTATACTCGCCCCGCGCCCCTCTACGGCATTGGCGTTGCGATCACGCAGCATGGCGCTGATATGCACCGTTTCACCGGGGCGATATATACCACGATCAAACCAGATATAGCTATCAACCACCGGATTGGCGCGGCGGCCATCCACATCGCGATCAGATAGATCAAGCGAAGAGCGATTGAGGTCAATCACTGAAAAATCGCCCTTAGGCCCATAGGCCATAATCATGCTCGGGCGGCTTGCCCCCTCGCCTTGGGTCATGGGCCCGCGAAAACGCACCAGCCCATCGCCATCGCTTTTTCCGCGCATCAAAACATCATTATTTTGGGCAATCAATTGCAAAGAGACATCACTCATGGGGCGGGCCGTTTCCAGCGAACGCACCATCACATCAATGCCATCGACCCCCGAATAGGTGGTCAGCGCCATATCCGTAAAGACAATCCAGCGCCAAGCCCGGGCAGCCCTGTATTCCGGCGCACCTTCGGATACATCTTCAATTTCAATAAAATAGGCCCCGGCACGAAGGCCCGGATTGCCGGGGTCTTTTTCACGCAAGGAACCAAGAGCTGCGCCAAGAGGAAACACCGTTGTCACCGGTTCATTGACTATATTGGCGACATCAATTTCGCCTTCCCAGACAATGACGCCAACATCGCTGCCATCTTCGCCGCTATAGACATAGCCATAGCGATCTTCCATGACATTTTCACCAGCATTGATCGTTTTGGTGTTCAAAATACGATCACCAACCCGGCGCACGGTAACTTTTAATTTGTCGACATTGACCGTTTCAAGGCCAACGCCGTCAGCTTCCATCCGTGGCAAGATAACGCCTTCGCCAACAAAGCCCGCAAAGGCCGGACGGTCGCCAAAGGAGATCGTTACTTCTTCATCGGCCCCAAGGGCCTCATTTGATGCCGAGGGCAATCCGGCACGCAATTCGGCAGTATAATCCTTGTCATAGTCAAAACCGGTAAAGCACAGAGATTTATCGGAAACACTGGCGGCGGCTTTTATGGATGGTTTGAACTTAACATAATCGCCATATTGGGTTTTGCCACTATCATCGAGGCGCTCGGTAAAATCAAAACAGGCGGCGGGCACATCGCCGGAGAGATCAAGGCGCAAACGCGAAAAGGCAAAGCCTTCTATTTCTTCTGCGGCCGGACGCGGGGCATCAGCGTCTCGCACCTGTTCAAAATTTCGTCGCTCGCCAGCGCCGCTTGAACTAACACCTTCCACCGTGGCCAGAGAACCAGAAACCCCTTCGCCGGGGGCGGCGGGCGCGAGCATGGTGCTTTTGCCAATTAATAACCCGGCAGCAAAAGCGGCAACCACCACCCCTGTTGCTACGACAAAACCAGAACGCGCCATTTATATCTCTCCTAAAATTCTCTCAAAGCCTAAGCCCCCTATTTTAAGGTGGGTCACCCCTTTAGGCCAGTCTCCACAACAAGAGGATAGCATGGCTATAACAAGACGTCACACAGGCTTTTTCGCAGCAAAACAGGGGCAAAATCAGTGACTTCCCGCCCCTTTCCGGAAATTGAAAACATGCTAAAAGCAAAAAACCGCAAAAGACCCCGTAGCTCAGGTGGATAGAGCATCAGATTCCTAATCTGGAGGCCACAGGTTCGAATCCTGTCGGGGTCGCGGTTGGCCAAGGGGAAAACTGGTCTTGTTCATAAGCTAATCCAGATGAGAGAGAAGAACCTGTGTTTTTTGTTGCCCGTACCTTCGGTCCGGGTGTGGTTCGAATCCTGTCGGGGTCATGTTTTGCCTCGCGGCGCGTAGCGCCTCCGGCGGGGCGGCGTATGGGCGCCGACGCGCAGTCGCGCTTGCTGGTGCTTTTTTTGTGGTTACGCTCTCGGCTGATCCCGCACCCTCATCCTGAGCTTGTCGAAGGACGGCGGGGCCAGAGAGCGCGGCTCATATGCGTCGGGGTTGCGGTCGCAGCCCTACTAGGTTTGGGTGAGGTTGTTAATTTCGATGTTCTTTCATTATTCAATTACTCATCCTGAGGTGCTGGCCGAAGGCCAGCCTCGAAGGATGGCGGATAAAGAGAGCAAGCTTCTGCGGGAACCATTATCATTGGCAACCCTCGTTTGCCCTCCGCTGAAAGCAGGCTCATCAATGCCATCCTTCGAGACGCCGCTTCGCGGCTCCTCACCGATGAGTTTATTTCTTTTTTCTGATAATGTTATATCACCCCCCAAATGCCTGAAAGGAAGAGCGATAGCGACCTTACATCACCCACAATCTCCCGCCATCTCTTTAATCCACTCACGAATAAGCGCGACACCTTCTTCATGGGCGAGTGAGCGGCCAAGCTCCGGCATCATGGCGTCTGGTTTCGTGGTTTCCATGCGGTAGAGAAGGATGGATTGATCCGGCTTGCCGGGGACTATATCAAACAGCCGCCCGCCAGTGCCCGCCCCCGCAGCTATTGGCAATTTGCACAGGCCGAGCTTTGGGCCATTTTCAATTTCGGGGCTTAAAAACAGACCGGATGTGTCCGCCGCCCCAACCGGATTGTGGCAATGGGTGCAATTGATATCGAGATAGGAGCGCGCTCTTTTGTCGAGAGAATAAGTTTCATCGCGCCAGTCTATATTGGCAGATTGGCGCCATCTATTATCCGGTTTTAGAAAGCCTATATTTTGCAGATAGGCTAGCTGATTGATTTTTTGCCCCTGATAGGAAAACTCCTTGCTCATATGGTGATGTTTGGGGCCGATGGGAGAGAGAATTTTTGTGGTAGCATTTTGCACATGGCAGGCGGCGCATTGGTTTATGTCCGGCACGATATAGGAAAATTCCGTCTCTCTTTTTGCAGCGCCCATTGCTTCGGGGTCAATAAGGGTCAATTTTTGCGCGTCACCTATTCTGGTCAGCACCGCATCGCTTTGCTCATCATTCCAGACATAAGAAACCGCCTCCCAGCCATTTTGCCGATGCACCAGCATGCGGGTCTCAACGAGACGGATAGTTTTAAGATTGGCCAGCGCGGGGTCCATCCGGCCTGTTTCATAACGCGCCTTCAACACCTTGCCATTGAACGCCCCCTCTTCTGCCAAAGGGTAATAAAAAGTTTTGGTGATGACGCTGCCAATGGGAAGGTCAAGAATACCGTCCTCTGTTATCTCCCCTTGCACCCCTTCCGGCATCCAGATGGTGCGTAGTTTCAGCGCATAATCTGTAAATAGCGGCGCGTTCAGATCATAGGGCGTAACCCCATCAGCCAGTTGCAGGGATTGGCCTTCGACGCTTAGCATCTGCCATTCGCTTAGCAGTTTCGGGTTTTCTTTCGGGAAGAATTGCGGCTCCAGCGCGGGCGGCGACTGGCTGCATCCAGTAGCAAGCAGGAACAAGACCAGAAGAAATGTCAGGCCGCGCTGCGTCATGGTATTTAAGGCAATTGCGCGATGGACACCGGGGGGAGTTTTTCCAGCGTGCATTGATGGGCCGCCGTGACAATCGCCGGATTGGCAACATCATTGGGCAGATCGGCATTCAGCATTTGCGCTTCGCCATTATCAATGCAGATGCGCAAATCTTCCGGCATTTTGCCATCTGTCATTTTAGCGCTATCGGCAAAGCCATCCCATAATATATCCGGGAAGCGACCTTCTGCACCAAACATGATAAGGCGCAGGGCTTCGAGATCAAAAGTGCCGGGCTTTGCGCCGCCGCCGGAGAACGCATTATCGTAGATAAAAATGCTTTCCGGATAGGGGTCGAAATTTTCATCCCATGCCTTATCGGAATAGCCGGTCGAGAACAGGCTGGAAATGATGATATTGGCAGTGTTGTTATCCGCAAGGCGGTTATTGAAAATTTCAACGCCATCATTGGAATTGACCACAACCCCCGACCCCGCCGGAACGCTGGCTACGGGCGTGCCTTTATGGGCGAAATTCCGGTAATTATTTTCATAGACATCATTATCAAAAACCCTTGTGCCATAGCCCTCTTGTTTCAAATGCGGCATATTGAAAACCAGAATACCACCGGTATTGTTGGTGGCGATATTTTTATAGACATCGGCATTGATGGTATTTTCGATCTCAATACCCGCGACATTATATTCGGCGCGATTATTGCGCATGATGACATTGTTGGATTGTCCCACATAAATGCCCGCATCGGACGCGCCGATGGCGATGCTTTCTTCAACCAGCACATTTGTGGTCTGCACCGGATAAATGCCGTAAGCACCGTTTTGCGTCGCCGGGCCATTGGTCCATTCGGTGCGCACCCGGCGGATGGTGATATTGTCGCCTTCATTCACTTTCAGCGCGTCACCGATTGTATCCTCAATAGCGAGGTCTTCAATGAGGAAATTATTAGCGGTGACCAGCAGGCCCTCGGCACCGGAAATCTGACCTTTGAAACTTAAAATCGATTTATCCATGCCCGCGCCACGAATGGTCACACCATCGACGGTCAGGGTCAGGCTTCTATCAATGGTGTGGACGCCTTCGGGAATTTCAATGACATCGCCGGGCTTTGCGCCGATCAATTGTTCCATCAATTGCGCTTGAAAGGTTGAGCTATCCTGCTCTTCTCTTTCAGCATCCCGCTTATCTCCACAAGCGGTGAGCAAAAAGACAGCTATGATAGAGACTATGGTGCCCGATATAAATTGTGGCTTCATTATCTAGGCCCCTCTTCCGGTTTTGCCTTACCCCCACCCGATAGAATAGATCAATCATGGATTTTGTCGATATGTGATTGCAGGCTGCTCTTAGGCATATTCTATGCGGCCCGAGGCAGACTTGCGTTTTTTGGTGAAAGCGGCAATATCCGCTGCAAAATTTAAACCCATAAAGGAAACCCCATGTCATCTATCGTCGGTTTTGTTCAATCCCTGCCCAAGGCTGAATTGCATTTGCATATTGAAGGCTCGCTGGAGCCGGAACTGATGATGGCCTTGGCGAAGCGCAACGGGGTGAAATTGCCTTTTGCTTCGGTGGAAGAGATTCGCCGTGCTTATGAGTTTCAGAACTTACAGGAATTTCTTGATATTTATTATCAGGGCATGAGTGTGTTGCAGCGCGAGGAAGATTTTTATGATCTGACCATGGCCTATTTACGCCGCGTCCACGCCGATAATTGTCGCCATGTGGAAATTTTCTTTGACCCCCAGGGGCACACCGAGCGCGGAATATCTTTTGCCACGGCGATTGATGGTATATTGCGCGGGCTTGCAGATGGTGAGAAAGAATTTGGTATCACCTCCCATCTTATCATGTCGTTTTTGCGCCATTTGTCAGAAGACGATGCATTTCAAACTTTAGAGCAATCAAAGCCATGGCATGACCGGATTTTGGGCGTGGGTCTTGATTCATCGGAGATGGGCCATCCGCCGTCCAAATTTGAGCGCGTGTTTGCGGCGGCGCGGGATATGGGATTGAAATCTTTTGCTCATGGGGGTGAAGAAGGGCCGCCCGCTTATGTGCAGGAATGTCTTGACCTGTTGCAGGTTGATCGCCTCGACCATGGCAATCGCTCGCTCGAAGATGAGGCCCTGACGGCGCGGCTTGCGGAAGCGCAAATTGCCTTGACCGTTTGCCCCTTGTCCAATTTAAAACTTTGTGTGGTGGATGACTTGCAAAACCATCCTTTGAAAGTGATGATCGATAAAGGGTTGAAGGTCACGATCAATTCCGATGATCCTTCTTATTTTGGTGGTTATTTGAATGATAATTATATCGCCACCGCCGAGGCCCTTGATTTGAGCAAAGAAGATCTGGCTTTATGCGCGCGCAATTCCATTACCGCATCTTTTATGGACGCAGGGCGGCAAAAACTTTTACTGGCCGAAATTGACGGGCTATTGGCTTAGAGCCTTTTCGGTTTTGACGAAATTAAACGCGGCCTCATCTAAGAGCCTGTCGAAGGATTCGCTTTTCGCAGAAGCGCTCTGAAACTATTTATCGAGACTGACCGGGCCGGTTTCTTGCCCGCCCTTTTCTATCATCTCGTTTATTTTCTGCCTAATTGCGGCATGGTCGGCCTCTTGCTTCAGGGTGATGCAATAATCAACTTCGCCTTCCATACCCCAGACAGATTGCTCAAATTTGAGAATTGAGTTTTCCTTGGCCAGATAATCATCCAACAACGCGCGGGTCTTGCGATTGGGGCCGCAGCAATAGGAGCCAAATCTGACAATCAAATCGCATTGCTTATTGGCTTCACCCTTTTGACCCACCGGCATGAGATTTCCATCTCGCAGCGACTTGATTTTTTCCTTATCCATAACACTTTCCTGCTTTGCTGTCGCACCCTCACCCTGCCCGTCATCGCTCACAGCAATATTGCATCCGGCCAAGCCCGCCAGCATTGTGGCCAATAAAACTCCCGTTAAAATTTTATACATTATCGCCACTCCTTGAATTATTTACGACCTCATTATACTGCGCCAGTAAGACACAAAAAAGGCGGGCCTGATATTTTTTACCAGCCCCGCCTTTATTTTTTCGCTTTGCGTTAATATTTCTACAAAGCCATCACAACATTAGTGGTCAGCAGAAACATGCTCCGCTTCCGGTTGCCATGACTGGGTAACAATATCGAACTCGAAATCATCTTCATCAAAGATAAACTGATCTTCCGTCAGATTTTCCAGCTGGGTGTTTTGCAGAAGCAAGCCATTGCCATCGCCGAAATCAATAAACACATCCGCACCGATTTGCGTGGCTGCATCCATCAGGTCGTCGAAGTCTTCAATGTCGGCTTCATCGCCCTCTTCAATGACGAGACGATCGCTGGCACTGAAATCAGCAATGGTATCAAAGCCACCATCTTCTGCGTCATAAAGGATGACATCATCACCGTCGCCAGAGACGATATAATCATCGCCCTTGCCGCCTTCGATCCAGTCATTGCCGAGACCACCATCAAGATAGTCGTCTCCTTTACCGCCTTCCAGCTCGTCATGGCCAGCGCCACCAATCAGGGTGTCGTCGCCTTTGCCACCTTCAAGCTCATCATTGCCATCACCACCATCAAGATAGTCATCGCCTTTATCGCCTTCCAGCTCATCATCGCCAGCGCCGCCAAATAGCGTGTCATTGCCTTTACCGCCTTCAAGCTCGTCATTGCCATCACCACCATCGAGATAGTCATCGCCTTTATCGCCTTCCAGCTCATCATCGCCGGCACCACCAAACAGGGTGTCGTCGCCTTTGCCACCTTCAAGCTCGTCATTGCCAGCGCCACCATCCATGGTGTCATTGCCTTTGCCGCCTTCCAGCTCATCATCACCTGCGCCGCCGAAAATGGTGTCATCACCATCGCCGCCCCAGATTTCGTCAAAGCCGTCACCGCCGGAAAGTGAGTCATTGCCCTCACCCCCATTAATGCTGTCATCACCGGCTCCACCGTCAATGGTGTCATTGCCAGCGCGACCAATCAGCAGATTGTTCAGGCCATTACCAAAGATCCAGTCATCCCCGAGGCCGCCAAAGGCCTGTTCAATTTCGGCACCATTGGCGATGGTAAAGCCGCCAAACACACCTTGAACATAGGAGATGAACCCGCCGCCACCGGGACCATAGTCCAAAGTTGCAGCGCGCAAATCGAGAACGGCAGAAGAGGCCCCGTCATAGCGCATGGTGTCAACGCCACCTGTATCCCAGATTGTCTGGAAGAAGGTGCCAAGACCATTGACATCCCCAAGGCTGAAAGTGGTATCGCCCAGATTGGTTGTCGGGTTAAAGCCATAGCGTTGCTGCAGCAGACCGATATCCAGCCCCATAATAGTGCCTTCATAGCCATATTCGGCAACGCCGGACTGACCAAATGGCGAGGTTTGCCAGCCGGTATTATAGGACATAGTGGTAAAGACACCCTGATTGAGGTCAAAGAAGCCATAATCACCAAAGGCGCTATCAACACCAAGCATGATATCCGAGCCACCGCCATTATCATGGGGGTGAGCAAGGCCCATGCCGTGACCAAATTCATGCAGCAAGGTGACAAAGCCAAAGCCGCCCTGCTCAAGGCTACCGCCTGCCGTATCAGACCAGCCTGTGCCTGCACCATTATTGAAGACCGCAATGCCTTGCAGATCGCCAAATACAGCATCAGGCGGATACATATAGGCCAGCGCGCTAATGGTTGAATTGGTGACCAATGTGAAATCGGCCAATGTCTGATCGGTGACAATCTGATAGGTCACATCGAGATACTGCTCATAGACGCTAAAGGCGGCCATGGCCTGCCCCATTTCATAGGCATTCCAGCCTTCTGATGTCACACCATCAAACACTTCACCCACATCGGCAAAATAGACATTGATGACATTATCGGCGCCCATATCGACCGTGGTACCGCCCCAGTCAATCGCGTCCAGCGGATCAAATTGTGAAAGGTCTACTTCCGTTACAGTAATCTGATAGGTACCAGTAAAGAGATCCGCATAGGACCCCGCAGAAATATAATAAGTGCCCGCATCCAACAGCTCAAACACCCGCGAAGAGGCATCGCCGCCGAAGAAATCGACATCATCATTAAACGCGATGAGATTGCCATCAGCATCATAAAGCCGCAGCACCGTATCGAGGAAAGGTGTGCCACCTGCCCCGTCAAGGTCAATCTGCACGGCAGTTTGATCTGTCAGATCAAGGCGCACCCAATCGCGGTCAAATGCATATTCCAGATCACCTGTAAAAGTGCCATTCAAGGCAACTGTTTCAGCCGTCGTGTCATTGGCCGGAATGAAATCGCCCATTGTGTCAATTTCTGTAGCGCTCAAAGTATATTCGCCAAACAGGCTATCGGCAAAAGAAGCCGCCCCGACAAAATAATTCCCCGCTGCCAATTCAACAAAAACTTCTGAATTGCGGTTGAAGAAACTAATATCGTCATTTTGCGCAACGATATTGCCAGCGGCATCATAGATGGTCAGCACTGTGTCGCTGACCGGAGCAACACCGCTGCCACTAAGATTAAACAGGAACGCACCATCGGCAGCGACATTGAACTGGAACCAGTCACTATCGCCAACGGGGTTTAGATATTCAACCACTGGCACATCAACCACCAATACTTCTGTGGTTGTCATATCTGCCGGGATTGTATCAGCAGGCAGGACCAGCTCGGTTGCCAGTAATGTATATTCGCCAGACAATGAGTCCAGAAACGATGCCGCTTCGACAAAATAGGAACCGGCTGTCAGCGAGATTGTAATTTCTGAAAACAGCCCCGGGCCGCCATCATCATTAAAGGCAATGAGATTGGAGCCTGAATCATAAAGCCGCATATAGGTGTCGCTTACAGGATTAGCGCCACTGCCGGACAGCG
Source organism: Parvularculaceae bacterium (assembly GCA_015487305.1). Lineage (GTDB taxonomy): Bacteria > Pseudomonadota > Alphaproteobacteria > Caulobacterales > Parvularculaceae > S012-90. Next base: position 11,660 of record WFQB01000029.1, read on the forward strand.
AGAAGGTGAAAATACCATCCGCCGCAACATTGAACTGAAACCAGTCCCAATCGCCAACCGTGTTAAGCGCTGCCGTTACAGCCGTACCCAAAGGCAAAACTTCTGTTGTTGTCGCATCGCCTGGAATAGTATCTACCGGCCCCACATAGGAAAGGCTGTCATCACGAACATAATTATCCGCGATAATCTGAAAGATAGGCAATTGTTTTAATTGCTCACGCGTCTGCGTGTGTCCAAGGATGGAATATTCTTCTTTGTTGTCGAAAAGGCCCCAATTCAAGGCATTAGAAACTGACATGGCTGTAACGTCTCCCAAATAAACATGGTTGATGAAAGGGTACGCAACAATAAGCATGTATGGAGAGTTCAACCCCTGTCATAATAGGCGTCGCGCCAGCATTGGGAGATTTTGAAAAACCCGATACCAAACTCCACACTCTTTTTCCGGGGCCGACATTATGCGCAAATTTCGCAATACTCAATTCCACAACCCCATACACTTATGGTGCGGTGCGGTATGTGGTTGAGAATGTGGCGCTATTTCTTAAATAAAATTTTCTACAGACAGGCAAAACTATCTCTTTACCCTAGCTTTGATCGACAAACAAAGCAGCTTAAAGTGTTCCTCATGATTCGTTTCCTCCCTTGGGCCCACCAAATGCGCCATTTTATCCTTGCTGCTGTCATCATCAGCCTGCTTGCGGCCTGCGCCACCAAGCCGCCCGATGATATTGGCAATGCCTGTGAGATTTTCCGCGATAAAAAGGGCTGGTATAAAGCCACGCGCAAGGTAGAGAAAAAGTGGAAAATGCCAATCGCCGTGCAATTGGCTATCATCCATCAGGAATCAAGCTTCAAACATGATGTGCGCCCGGCCCGTAAAAAGTTTCTGTTCGTGTTTCCGGGGCGGCGCCCCTCTTCGGCCTATGGCTATGCGCAGGCGCTGGATACGACATGGGACAATTATCGCAAAGAGACCGGTAGGCGCGGGGCTGATCGGGATAATTTCAAGGATGCGGTGGATTTTATCGGCTGGTATGGGGATTTGACCCGTCGCCGGGCCGGGGTTTCGCCGTCTGACGCCTATAATCAATATCTGGCCTATCATGAGGGCCAGACCGGCTTTATCAAAGGAACCTATCGCAAAAAACCGCAGGTTCGGCGCATTGCCAAGGCGGTGGCGCAAAATGCCGCCCGCTATGATGCCCAATTGTCGCGCTGTGAGCGGGAATTTCGTCGCGGCATTCCCTTTATTCCTTTCATTTAGCCGCTTTTGGCCCTTTGCGAGGGGGAAAAATCGTTCTACCCCTAGAGCGTTTCTAGGATAAGTGGACGCCGGTTATCCGTTCGGAAACGCGATAAAATAAAGACCTAGAGTCCGGTTTTGAGTGGTATCAAAACCGAATAGGCTCTAGCGGCTTCTATATTAGGCGATCGGGCCCTGCCTTGTCGTCCAGTTTGTTTTGTGAGTTTTAAGGAAGTTCATGGCAGCGCGAAAATCAAAAAAAACATCCACCAGAGAAGCGGATTTGTTTGGAGATGACAATTATTCCGCCAAGGATATTGAGGTCCTTGAGGGGCTGGAGCCGGTGCGCAAGCGTCCGGGCATGTATATTGGCGGCACTGATGAAAAGGCCCTGCACCATCTTTATGCCGAAGTGCTCGATAATGCCATGGATGAGGCCGTTGCCGGACACGCCAGCCGCATCGAGGTCAGCCTTGAAGAAGACGGCTATCTGACCGTGACCGATAATGGTCGCGGTATTCCGGTGGACCCGCACCCCAAATTCAAAACCAAATCCGCTTTGGAAGTTATTCTCACCAGCCTGCATTCGGGTGCCAAATTTTCCAACAAGGCCTATGCCACATCCGGGGGCTTACACGGGGTTGGGGTTTCGGTGGTTAATGCCCTGTCCGATGA
>WFQB01000030.1 GCA_015487305.1 Parvularculaceae bacterium
CTATGTCCACAAGGTGGGGACATTCTGTGTCATGGCGCCTTATAAGGTCAACGGGGTTGAAGTTGCCAAATTGGTAAGTGACTTTTTTACTCATCACAATGTCAAGGTCTGGGGGCGGTCTCAGGCCGCGATTGTTGCTGGTCCTGAGGCTGGGAATTTCCCCGTACAACCAATTTAGGGGTAAACGCTAGGTAAAAGTAATCCCCGCCTGTTTTATAGGGTCTATGCTTTCTCGGCATAATTATTATAACGAGAAAGGATCTGAGGCCCATGGATCAGTCCCCTAATCTTGCATTGCCCTATATTATGGCAGCGCAAGCGCAAAAGCATGTCACCCATAATGAGGCGATCCGGCATCTGGATGCTATTGTTCAACTTGCCGTGAAGGGGCGAGATTTAAGCAGCCCGCCTGTTTCGCCAGCCAATGGAGACAGATATATTGTGGCCAGTAATGCCCTTGGCGACTGGTCTGGCAAAGAAAATCAAATTGCGGTTTTTCAGGATAATGCCTGGATATTTTATGTGCCCAATGAGGGTTGGCTGGCGTGGCTGGCGGATGAGGGCAAGCTATTAGCCTTTGATGGTGCCTCGTGGAGCGAGGTTTCGGGTAGTGGTAATTCGTTACCTCTGGTTGGGGTCAACACAATGGCCAGCCTGCCTGACAGATTGTCCGTAAAGTCGGATGGGGTGTTGTTGTCCCATGATGATGTCACCCCGGGCAATGGCGATATGCGGGCCAAGCTGAACAAAAATGCTGCAGGCAATACGGCAAGCTTACTTTTCCAAACAGGTTTTTCGGGTCGGGCAGAGTTTGGCCTGACGGGGGATGATGATTGGCATGTGAAGGTTTCACCTGATGGGAGCGTCTGGCATGAGGCGATGATTGTCGACAAGGATAGCGGCATTGTTTCTCTGCCGGCAACGGATGTGTTTTCGCGCCAAAATCTCCTGATTAATGGTGATTTCAGCATCAATCAGCGTGTGTTTTCCGGTGGAGTGTTGGCCGCCGGTCAATATGGGTTTGATCGTTGGAAGGCAGGTAGTGCAGGTGCGAGCTTATCGCGGTTAAATGGTATCGTCACTTTGGCCTCTGGTGAGATTGAGCAAGTGATTGAAATTGCCCATTGGGGAGGAGGGGATTTTTCCAACAAAGATTTTACGGTTTCTGTTGATAGCCCTTCAGCAGATTTGATTGTTACCTTGGGTAGCGTCAGTGCAACAATCCCGGCTGGCAGTGGACGCCAATCGGCAAAATTGACCACATTGGCAGGCGATAATGGCAATCTTTCTTTCAAGATTAGGTCGGCCTCGGGTACCAGCGTTGATTTTGCACAGGCGAAACTGGAACGAGGGCCAACCGGCACCGCGTGGCAATCGCGCCCCGGTGTGCAAGAGTTGATTTTATGTCAGCGTTATTTTCAGAAATCGTACAATATGGATCAAGCGCCGGGTACGGCGGGGGTGAGCGGGTCTCTGACAATGTATATTGCCAATGCCGGGACAAACAGCATGCGCATTGCCACGCGCTTTCCAGTGTGGATGCGCACCCCGCCCGCGCTATCGATCTGGTCTGATAGTGGTGCCGGGGGAATGGTCAACAGAGGCGGTAGTGATGTTGCGGCCTCGGTCATTTTTATCGGTGAAGGGGGGATGGTAGCCGGTGCGGGCGGGGGCAATAATGCCAGCTATATCAGATATCATTTTACAGCTGATGCGGAGCTTTAGACGATGTATAAAAATGCTGCTTTTCAAGACAATACCAAAACCATGATCAAGGTTGAGTATAAGGGGGTGGAAATGGTCGTTCCCGCCATTTCAGGCAATAGAATTTACGATGACCTTATCAAAACGGCGACAAGGATTGTCGAATATGTGCCGCCATCTCCAACCATAGCCGATGTGCAAAAAGAGGCGGCGAGGCGTATGCGCGAACTTTTTTCGGCCCGTGATGACAGGCATCTGGATATTCTGATTTCCAATAATCTGCGTGAGGCTTTGCGTCTTTGGCAAGAGGAGGAAGGGGGCGGGGCTTTATCAGCATCGAAACTTGCGCGCAAGCAGCAATTGCGGTGGTTTGATGACAGAATGGAAAAAATCCGTGCAGCAAGTAATCGTCTTGAGGAAATGGAACAGATACCGTCGGACTATAAGGCAGATATTTGGTGGTCTTGAGACGGGGCGACAGGAATGTCTGATTTGAGGCGGGCTCTTGTTCGTTTTCGTTGACAATGCTAAGGGGAGGCATGGTTGAGTATGATAAATCACATACGGCCCGGCTGTCTGAGCGGCTTCGATTTCTGGGGGTTTTAGCCCACTTTATTCGCTTGCACATATTGAAGGGAAATGAGTTTCTTTTCGCTATCACCGTCTTGTTGGGAGCGATAATTCGTATCGCCTCCCTTTTTTCCTATGCGCTGACGCTTCAGGCCATCGTTGCGGCGATCAGACCGGATGTTGTGCATGGTTTTTTGAGTCGCGCACTTGCGGCGCTTCCCCTGAATCTGACGATTACCGTTGATCAGGTTATACCCGTTCTTATTTCTGCCATCATACTGATCCACGCCATGAACTGGGTGGGGCAATATATCCGGATTGGTATTCTTGAGCATATCAATAAAAAGATTGCGGCGCGTCAATCCAACTTTGCTGATGGGCGCACCATGGATGAAGATCTTTTTCTGTTAGAGCAAGTACCCGGCATCATTCAATCTCTAGATAAGGTCGTTCAAATTGTACTCTTGATGATTATGATAATGCTGCTGATATCGCTAGCCGCGCCAATTTTAACATTGCTGCTGCTGCCAATCCTTGTTGGAATGGTGGCTATTCAGGTTTACGGAGATCGCCGGAATTTAAGGGAAATTCAAAAGCAGCAAGACGCCCGCCGACTATATGTCAATCATACGGACCCCAAGGATGGCAAGTTTCGCCGCCGCCCTTGCCCGCAAGACACGAAAGACCGTGATTTCTATCTGTCAATCCTTATTGGGCGGCGGCGGCATACGAATGTTAAGCCTGAGACAGATGCTTTTGTCAGCGCCATTGCTCTTTCTCTTGTTATTTATTATCTGCATATCGCCCATCTAAGTATGGATCAACTTGCTGGGCTCCTTGTTTTGTTTGTTGTGGGGCTGCGCTATATGATTGCTTCAGGGCGCGAGCTAAGTGTCAATATTCTTCTTATTCTGAATATGCGAAAGGATATTGAGCTATTGCAGAATATATTAATAGCGGATAAACAGGCTAAAGATATTTGAGTTTGAGTGGGGGCTTCAAAAATAATTTTGTGTGGAAAAATAATATGAAGCAGACTTTACTCGAAAGGGCCCGCCAGATCTGGCGGCGATATAATGCCTATTTGCCTGAAGGACTTCGCAACTATATCATTCGCAAGCGCAGGGATCAAAAGGCCAGATCGCTCAGCTATCTCAGCGACCTTAAAGGCTTGAATCTTGAGTCAGAAGACATGACTTTCGAGAGATCATCTTCTCGCCCTAAAGACAGACAAAATGGGAAAAGCGGCGAAATATCTCAGGCGCCGAAAAAGGCGGAGACCATTAAAAAGGTTCAGCCAACAGATGAAGAGCAAAGGGCGCGGGGAATGGGTGACGATCCAAATACACGCATCAAC
>WFQB01000031.1 GCA_015487305.1 Parvularculaceae bacterium
CCTTTTACCATCACCAAGCAATTTCTTGATGATCTTTCCGGGCATAAGGTTTTGGATTGCGCTGGCGCGTTGAAGAAGCCATTGCTTATTCTACACGCTCCCCTCGATAATATTGTTGGCATTGATCATGCTAGGCAGATTTTTGAGCAAGCCAAGCATCCTAAAAGTTTTGTTTCTCTCGATAATGCCGATCATTTGCTCAGCGATGAAAAAGATACCGCTTATGCGGCAGAGATTATTGCCGCTTGGGGCTCGCGCTTTTTGCCGGAACAGGCCCGCGAAGAAGGCCCGGGTGTGGGGCAGGTTTTGGTCCGCGAGACCCGGTTTGGCAATTATCAAAATCATGGGTTGGTCCGCGGCCATGTCATCACTATTGATGAGCCGCCAAGTCATAAGGGGCTAGACACTGGCCCGACCCCTGTCGAGCTTTTATCGGCAGCTTTGGGGGGCTGCACCTCTATTACACTTCGCATGTATGCTGACCGTAAGGGTTGGGAAGTGGATGGCATTTCAGTGCTGATCAAACAACAAAAAGTCGAGGGGGTTGGCACGCGATTTACTCGCAGCATCGCACTGGATGGCGCGCTTGACGTCGCCGAAAGAAAGCGCATGCTTGAAATTGCCGATAAATGCCCGGTGCATAAGATTCTTGAAGGTGATGTGGAAATCATTACCAAGGAAATTGACCAGCGTGAGATGGATGATTCAGCATGAGCTCTAAAAAACCAGGCGATTGCGCCAGCATGGATGATGTGCGTCAGGAAATAGATCGGCTTGATGACGCGCTGGTGGATTTGCTGATTGAGCGCTGGGGCTATGTGGACCGGGCCTGGCAACTGAAAAATGCCCCCTCCGAAGCGCGGGTGCCATGGCGTATTCAGCAGGTTGTGGATCGGGTGAAATCCCGCGCCGCCGCTGCCGATATACCACCGGAACTGGTTGAGTCCCTGTGGCGACAATTGATCGGTTGGGGTATCCAATATGAAGAAGAAAAATTGTCACGGGATCAAAATCAGTAAGAAGTACTCTTCATGACAATAGAAATTGGCAATGGTCTTTCAAAAGATTTCCTCGACACCCTTGAGGCGTCGCGGGCCTTTCTTGAAAAAGAGCATCATCTTATCCGCAAGATTGGTCTTAAAACCCGCCGCCTTGCCAAGGGGGAGGTTGTTTTTGAGGTTTCCCTGTCTGAAGATTTTGCCGATGGCGATACCCTGCATGGGGGGATATTCACCATCATTCTTGATACCATTCTGGCCTATTCGGTCTATGCGGAATTAAACGCCATGACCCCCATGGCAACCATTAATTTAAAAACCGATCATTTTGCCGAGGCGGCCCCCGGCACAAATATTTTATGTACCGCCAAATGTGATGGGGTGAAAAATGATATCGCCTTTTGCACCGGGCGCGCCATTATCGCCGCCTCAGGAGAGCTTGTTGCCAGTGCTGCAGGTACTTTTATGATCAATACACGACCTATAACCAGTGCAACGAGGTTGTAGAAAATGTTTGATGATCAGGTTTTGCTGCGGGTCGAGGAACGGATTAAAGCATCCAATATGATGCAATGGCTCGGCCTGTCAGTAGAGCCAAGCGATCAGGGACTCATTTATCATATGGGATTTTGCGAAGAGCATATTGGCAATCCGGTTATCCGCGCTATTCATGGGGGGGTTATTTCATGCTTTTTGGAAAATGCGGCGCTGTTGGAAGCCCTGGCGCAAGCCCCGCAAGGAACCGAAGTTAATATTATTTCCACGCATATTTCTTATCTCGCTTCGGCCAAGGCAAAAGATATTGAGGCCCGCATTGCCACCGCTAAATTTGGCCGACGCATGGGCTTTTTCGAGGCCAGCGCCTTTCAGGATCATCAAAAAAAACCTATCGCCCGGGCGGCCATTGGCATTCGCCTGAAAAGGCCCGAAGAACAGAGCCTTAGCCCACAAACTTAAATAGACACCAAAACCGGTTCATTTTTATGAAATGGCCCGGATATTGCCTTTCATTGGGGTAATTGAAAAAGAGGCCCCAATGAATCGATCAAATATGTATAGAAATGAACCATCTATCGGCGCTATCGCCGTTGTTTTGTTTTGCTTTGGTATTTCTGTGTTTATCGCTTTTCGGTTTTTTGCCGGTTAAGCCCGATTTTCATTAACCATGTCCGCAAATTTTAGTTTTGCACCAGGCTGAAACTGACCAGCGCTGTTGCCACTAAGTTTTCCTTGCCTTCCACATAGATCCGCGCCTGCCCGACCACCTGATTGCGGCCTATTTTCAGAATCTCTCCTTCTGAAATCAACGCTTCGCCCACCGGTCTTTTCAGGAAATTGATTGATACATTACTGGTGACCGCTTCTATTTCCGGGCCCAAAGTGGCAAGAACAGCAAAATAGACGGCTGTATCTGCTCCGACAAATTGTGACGGGCCGGAAATTGTCCCGCCCAGACGTTTGCCCATAGCACCTATTTTCATTCTGGTTTTGGCCCAGCCCGAGCGCGTTGCCAGAATTTCCAATCCGGCATTTTGCATTATCTCCCAAAACCCATTCTGCTTGAGATGCACCAGCAAAGCCTCAGGGGTCATTTTTGCACTCATTATCAGCCCTCCAAATTCTGTCTTTGGTTATGCCACACCCTGCCCTTGGCAGGTCAATCGCTAAATGCAGATCAGCTATTTATGCCCTTTGCAACCCCACTTAACCGCGCTTATGTTAGGCCCCTATGGCAGAATCCGAATCACCTTTTGAGAAGTTCAAACGCGCCCTCGCCCACACCACACGTGCCTTATCGGCCAAGGAGGATGTGGAGGTCGTATTTGGCGCTGATCGTCCGATCATTGCCGAAGACAAAGTGCGCCTGCCTTTGCCCTCCCGGGGCCTGTCAAAAAATGATGCGGCCATTGCCCGTGGCCAAGCCGATAGTGCTGCCCTTTGGCTGGCCCATCATGATGCAGATATTCACGCCGCCAAGGCCCCGCAAAATAGTGCCGGTTATGAGGTCTATCAGGCACTGGAAAAAATGCGCCTTGAGGCCATTGGCGCCAATGCCATGGGCGGTATTGGCGATAATCTTGATGCGGCACTGGAAAAAACCTGTCACGACAAGGGCTATGAGCGCATGGAAGATCGTCAGGATATTCCATTGGCAGATATTATTGCCTTGCTTGCCCGGGAAAAAATGACCGGCCGCAAAGTGCCCCCTTCGGCCAGTGCGCTGGTGGAGCAATGGCGCGAAGAGCTGGTTGGCAAAATGGGCGATGATTTTGAAACCCTTGCCAGTGAAGAAAATTTCTTTGACCAGACCCGCTTTGCTGATCTCACCCGCTCGCTGATTGACGCCCTCGACCTTGGGGACAGCGCACCGGAACAAAATCCTGATAATGACACTAATGACAGTGATGACGATCAAGAGGACGGCCAAGACGACACCAAAGAAGATGATAATGATGAGGGCGGCAATGATGAGGGGGATGATCCGACCCCTGATTTTGGTGAAAGCCAACAAGGCATGGAAGAGCCGCAAGATGCCAATGAAGACCTTGCCGATAATCTGGATGATCTGCTCGCCGAAGAAATGGCTGGAGCGCGGGCGCTGCCCAATTATGATATTAGCGATACCGGCGCTTATAAGGTTTTCACGCGCCAATTTGACGAGACCGCGACCCCGCAGGAATTATGCGATGAAGAAGAGCTGACCCGCTTGCGCCGTCTGCTCGACCAACAGGTTGATAGTCTCAACACGATTGTCTCGCGTCTTGCCAATCGCCTGCAAAGACGATTGATGGCGCAGCAAAACCGGGCTTGGGATTTTGATCTTGATGAAGGTATTCTTGATGCGGCGCGCCTTGCCCGTGTGGTAGCAGACCCGACCCAACCCTTATCTTACAAACAGGAGAAGGATCAGGAATTTCGCGATACTATCGTCACCTTGTTGATTGATAATTCCGGCTCTATGCGCGGGCGACCTATTTCCATTGCCGCTACTTGCGCCGATATTCTGGCGCGCACCTTGGAGCGTTGCTCGGTCAAGACGGAAATTCTCGGCTTCACCACAAGAGCATGGAAAGGTGGGCAAAGTCGCGATCTTTGGGTTGAACAGGGGCGGCCCGACAAGCCCGGACGTTTGAATGATTTGCGCCATATCATTTATAAACCCGCCGACATGCCATGGCGGCGCGGCTCGCTTAATCTTGGCCTGATGATGAAAGAGGGCTTGCTAAAAGAAAATATTGATGGTGAAGCGTTGATCTGGGCCCATGAAAGACTTTTGCGCCGTTCTGAATCGCGGCGCATATTGATGGTGATTTCCGATGGCGCGCCGGTTGATGATACGACCTCTTCCAATAATGGCGGGGCCTATCTGGAGCAACATTTGCGCGATGTCATTGCCAATATTGAAAATCGCTCGCCAGTTGAATTATTGGCGATAGGTATCGGCCATGATGTGACGCGGTTTTATCGCCGTGCTGTGACAATTGCGGATGCTGAACAATTGGGCGGCGCGATGATCGACAAGCTGGCTGAACTGTTTGATGAAAAGCCAAATACCAATGGGCAGATGGCAAATCAAAAAGGGTTCTCCCGTGCCAGTTAAACGTTTTTTGTTCAGCCTGTTTGTTCTCTTGGCTTTTACCCCGGTCTCTAGCCCGGCCTTGGCCTCTGCCTGGCTCGGGCGTATGGCTGATGCGCCGGATATGCCGGAGCGCATTGACGAAACGTCGGGGGCTTGGCGCGAGATTGTGGTTTTTGCCAAACCGCTAGTTGATCGCGATAGCCTCATCGAAAGCGGCCAGCCCGCACCGCCAAATTCCGGCAAGCTCGCTTATCGCGGCGGTCTGGTTTTAACGTCGAAAGACAAAGATTTTGGCGGGTTTTCCGCTATGCGCTTTGTACCACGCGAAGATGGCAATGGTCTTGCTTTGCTAGCGCTTTCTGATCGCGCCCAATGGTTGAAAGCCGATATCGCTTTTGACCAGCAAGGTGTGCCTACAGGGTTGGGCAAACCCCGCATGGCCGCTATCTTAAAGCATGACGGCAAGGCGCTCAAAAGCATGGAGGGAGATGCCGAGGCGTTGGAAATTACCGAGCAAGGTTTTGTTCTTGGCTTTGAACGCTATCATCGCCTCGACCTTTATAAGTCGGACGCGCAAAATATTTATCGCTATCAACGGCGCATACTTCATAATCGGCTGGTGGATGGGCTTAATAATAATCAATCCCTCGAATCCATTGCGCAAATTTCCGATGGCCGCCTTATCACTTTTGCTGAAAACCCGCCCGGTAAAAATGGCGGCACCATCAATCCCGGCTGGATATCCCTGCCCGCAAATTGGCAGGTGGGCGGCGATGATTGGGTGCCGGTGAAGTTTCAAACCGCGCCGGATTTTGCTATTACCGAAATGGCCAGCGACAGAAAGACCGGTGATTTGTTTGTCTTGGAGCGTGCCTTTTCGCCACTGGCGGGCCCGCGGGCGCGGCTGTCGCGAATTAAAGCCGCAGATATAAGCCCCGGCATTGTTCTGCCTGCGGAGCTTTTGGGCGCGCTTAATATCGCCTTTGGTATTGATAATATGGAAGCCATGGATTTGCGCCGTCTTGAGGATGGCACTTTGCTGGTTTATCTTTTATCCGATGATAATTTCAGCATTAATCAACGCACGGTCTTATTGGTGTTTGAGATATTGGAATAATTATCCAGACAGCCCCAGCCATGGGCGGATGGTGCGGCGTAATAATCCGTATATGGTTAGAAACGCAACGGCCAGTGCCGTTTTCAAAAACATGGCTTCCACCAGCCAAGCAAGCCAAGGCACGGGGCTTGCCCAATATAAAACTGGGAAATAAATTGCACTTTGCACGGCAAAACCAATGACGCTGGCATAGAAAGGTGCGCGCCACCATTTGCCACCGCGGGTGATATCATAAATACCAACGGCAAAAAACTGACCAATAAACCATGAGCCAAAATAGCCCCAGAAGAAACGTTGGCTCGGCATATCGCCATCTTCTAGCTGTGGCAAAAGGTAAAACAATAATGCCCCCCATAGCAGCGCCGCCAACATCCATGCGAAAAACAAAGCCTGCCCAACCAGCGCCTCTCCACGGCGTCTCGTCAGCAGCACCAGAAGCGGAATGGTTAAAGCCATCACCGCCTCGCCCGTGCTTAGCCAGTTGGAAATTGCCAGATCCTGCCGATAGCCGACAAAGCCATCAAACACCGCCCAAGGCTTGTCGAGGAACAGGGTTGAAAAAAATAAAAATGGCAAAAGCAGCAGCGCGTAAGACCCGGCAACAAAAGCAAAATAGGCCGCCCGCAGGCTTTCCTGACGCAGGCGCTCTGCCGGGGTCAGGACATTGACCCGCCATGCCTCCGGGGTTTCATCATGAATATTATGTGGTTTTTGCTGCGCCATATATCCAAAGGTCTAAATCTGCCCGCCTACACGCGCAAGATCGCGCAAAGGCCATTATGACCTTATCGCAAAAACGACAAATAATCCGTGAATATTGGCGTTAGACCCTAAGCCTCGGCTTTGGCCAGCTCTTTCTTCACCCGCAAAGCGCTGGGAGACAGATTGCCGTCCTTGGCTTTGGCCAGAAAGGCGTCAAGGCCACCAGCATGATCAACCGAGCGCAAGGCATAGGCCGATACGCGGAATTTAAAACTGCGTTCAAGCTTTTCGCTCATCAATGTCACATTGCAAAGATTCGGTAAAAACCGTCTTTTTGTTCTGTTTTTCGCGTGAGAGACATTGTTTCCGGTAACCGGACGCTTGCCTGAAAGTTCGCAAACCCGTGCCATGATATAAGCCTTTTTGCCTGAAAGCCGCGCCCTTAAAACTGGGCCGGGCGGCCTTTAAATTCTTGGGATCGATTAGAAAGCGGGTGTTAGACCAGTGCCCGCCCCTCGTCAAGCCCGCAAATATGGGGTTTTTTGCCAATTTCGCCACCTCTTGCCCTCGCAGAGTTGTGAGCGTAAACCCTTGTTTTGCCAGAATTTAATCACAGATTGGGCGTTAAGGGCGCTATAGTGGTAAAAACGCCCCTCACGCTAGGGTTCTGCGCCAGCTTTCTAGAGGAATATGAGTTTTGAATAAACTGCCAATAAGACCGTCAAAAACTGCCCCTAGGGGTCGAAAACTGCTTCTGGCCGCCTCGGCCCTTGCCCTCACATCGCTTAGCCTGACCAGCATGGCCGCCGCCTTTGTGAGCGATCTTGCGCCGGAATGGCTGACCCCGGAGCGGCCTGAATGGAACGAATATTTCGCCATTGACCCCGTGTCCGAGCGCCCGGCAAATCCACCACAGGTCGATCTTACCGATGGCATTACCTTAAAAACCACTTTTTACGGTTCCATCGCAGGGTTTAATGCCGGCAAGCTTTATGTGGAAGCGGTGATGGCCCCCAAGGCCTATGAGATGAAATATCATCTGCGGCAGGCGGGGATTTCCAAATGGTTTTCCGAAGCGCAAAATGATTCTCTTTCGCGAGGCTTGATTGAAAATGGCGAGATCAAATCGCTTTACTATCAGGTCGATGAATTCGAAAAAGATGATGATTATCGCAAAGTAGAGCTTTATCGCCATAGCCCTGATGAGCGCTATAAAATCTGGTCGGAGCCGGAATATATTTTCAAACATCCGGTTACCCCCGAACAGGCCGAAGGCACGGTTGATCCTTTGTCCGCGCTTGCTTTACTTGGTTTTGCCGCCATGCCCGCTGGTATTGAGCCTTGCGATCGCATTGTCGAAATTTATGATGGCAATCGACGGTTTAATTTTGAAATGGAACCAGCCGGTTATTATGAGTTCCGCACCAAACGCAAAGGCCGCTATAAGGGCGGCGCATGGCGTTGCAAGGTTAGCCATGTGAAAATTGCCGGCTATCGTGAAAAAGACATGAAGGAAAAGCCAAAGGCCGACAGCTATGTTTATCTCGGCGTTGTGCCTGCAGAAATTCGCACTATGAACCTCACTTATTTTCCGGTCCTGCTGGAAGGCAAGCGCGGTATTATCAAAGCCAAATTAGAGCCGCGCGACACTGTGTTCATCAAAGCCGATGGTAGCGAGATTGCCTGGTAGCACTTGGCTCTAGTGCATTTTGGCTACACCCGAAGCTGATTGACAGTGCATAATCTATACTCAAAGATGGTCAGTGTTACTGGCTCAATATTTATTGGGGGTAGTTATGCAAGACATGGTGAAGATAATATTTTTTGCCCTTCTCATTGGCTTGATCATTGGTGCAGGGACCGCTTTTGCCGGGAAGCAACTCAATTTTGAAGTTTCGCCTGCAATAATTGGCGGCATTGTTGGCGGCATAGTGGGCCCCTTAGCCGTCCTCTTACGAGCTAAAAAATCAAAATCCGACAAAACAGACTAGGCAGTAAACCACAATACGGCCTGCTCCTTCGCGCTAATTCGATTTGCAAACAAAACGACTCAGTGCATGGTTAACGAAAGGTTACTCAAGAACAAGCTGTGAACACGGTCGCGTTAGCGATTCGTGCGTTGAATGTTCTTGGTTTCAACTCTCCCATTGATTGCTGTTTTCCGGGCTTGGCCTTGTCAGATGTTTTGACTTGCGAGTTTGATGGGCGAGCGTGGGGCGCGGTCGAGGATCGCTTGCGCCTTGAGCCATGAGGTTTATTTTCTTTTCGGGTGGTTGTGCTGGCCCCTTCGACCCGCGCCTTATGGCGCGGCCCACTTCCCCCGCTTGCGGGGGAAGAACTACTCTCTATTCGCTATTCCCTACTCGCTGCCCTATTTCTTCGCCATTAAATCATTATCGATCACCAATGCTCGCTGTAAGGCGTCGCGGGATTGTAAGCGGCCATAATAATCGGTGAATTCCGGCCTTGCGTCCATGGTGCCAAATTGCAGGCCGAAACCAATTTCAGAACCCACATAAACATCGGCAGCCGTAAAGCGATCGCCGGTGATATAGTCATTGCGCGAAACCGCCGCGGCCAACACATCGAGCATTTGCTCCTTGGAGCCATAACCAACCATGCCGCGCTTGTCCTCCGGCACTTCAACCCCAAGCGCATGGACCGCTAAGGCGGCCTCTATCGGGCCAGCAGCAAAGAACATCCAGCGATGATAATCCGCTCGCTCATTATCTTTTGGGCCTAGTTCTGCCTCAGGAAAAGCGTCGGCCAGATAGGCAATAATCGCCGGGGTTTCGGTGATGATATTATCCCCGTGCTTTAGGGCCGGTACTTTGCCCATCGGGTTAACCGCCAGATAATCCTCGCTCTTCATGGGCGCGCCATAGTCGAGAATAATAGTTTCATAGGGCGCACCAACTTCTTCCAGCATCCAGCGAACAATGCGGCCACGAGACATGGGATTGGTATAGAGAGTGAGCTTATCAGGCATTTTGAAATTCCTTCTTTTAAGGTGCCCAAGCTACGCGGAACAAATAACTATTGCAATTGACCCGCACACTGTAATCGCTAGTCTCATTCATCACTTTTAATTCATTTGTCTGAGCTTCATGCAAAACTCTTCGCTTTATCTAAAACCCGTCACTGCCGTATTGGGGCCAACCAATACCGGCAAGACCCATTATGCGATTACCCGCATGGCGTCCTATGAGACGGGGATGATCGGCCTGCCCTTGCGTCTGCTGGCGCGGGAGGTTTTTGACCGGCTGGTGGAGATGAAAGGCGCCCGCAAAGTTGCGCTGGTGACCGGCGAAGAAAAAATTATCCCGAAAAATGCCTGCTATTTTGTTTGCACCGTGGAGGCCATGCCTTTGGAGCGGCAGGTTGCTTTCATGGCGATTGACGAGGTTCAGCTTGCTGCAGACCCGGAACGGGGGCGGGTTTTTACCGAGCGGCTTTTATATGCGCGCGGCACGGCAGAAACGCTTTTTCTTGGGGCTGATACTATGCGCCCATTATTGCAAAGGCTTATTCCTGATATTGGTTTTATTACCCGCGAGCGTTTTTCCAAACTCGAATATTCGGGCCTGCGTAAAATTACCCGCCTGCCCCGGCGCAGTGCCATTGTCGCGTTTTCTGCCGATGCGGTTTACGCCATTGCCGAATTGATAAGGCGCCAGCGCGGCGGCGCAGCGATCATTATGGGCGCACTTTCCCCGCGCACCCGCAATGCGCAGGCGGCACTCTATCAATCGGGTGAAGTGGATTATCTTGTTGCCACAGATGCTATTGGCATGGGGCTCAACATGGATATTGACCATGTGGCTTTTGCGGCGCTTGGTAAATTTGATGGCCGACAAAGGCGTGCATTGCTACCAGCGGAATTGGCGCAAATTGGTGGGCGCGCCGGACGCCATGTGAAGGACGGCACTTTTGGTGTTACTGGGGATTGTGCCCCTTTATCAGAAGAAATTGTCGACGCGATTGAAGCCCATGAATTTGAACCCGTTACCGCTTTGCAATGGCGCTCGGTCAGTCTGGACTTTAACTCCCTGCCCGCTTTGCAGCATAGCCTTGGGACAAAGCCGCCGCGACAGGGCTTGGTGCGTGCCAGAGGCGATGCCGATGAAGAAGCCCTATATCGTCTTTGCCAAATTGCGGAAATAAAGCGAAAGGCAAGCGGTGGTGCGGCTTTGCGTTTGCTGTGGGATGTCTGTCAGATTCCGGATTTTCGCAAAACCGCTATCGAACAGCATATCCAGCTTTTGCAGGAAATATATCTGCAAATCATTGACGACAGCAAAGTGCGCGAGGCATGGCTGGCCCCGCAGATAAACCGCCTTGACCGCATGGATGGCGATGTGGATGCCCTATCCCAACGCATTGCCTATATTCGCACCTGGACCTATTTGACCCATCGCACGGGATGGGTTGAAAATGCTGCCTATTGGCAGGAGCGGGCGCGTTCTATAGAAGACAAATTGTCGGATGCGTTGCACCAATCCTTGTCGCAGCGATTTATTGATCGGCGCAGCTCTTTGCTGATGCGCAAGCTAAAAGATGAGACCCCGCTACTGGGCGGTGTTGATAAAGACGGAGATGTTATTGTGGAAGGCGAATTTGTCGGGCGACTGCAGGGGTTTCAGTTTATTCTCGACCCAACCGCAAAAGGGCCACACGCCCGCGCTGTGCGCTATGCAGCCATGCAGGCGCTAAAGCCGGAACTTGCCACGCGCGCGGCGCGCCTTGGCTCGGCAAAAGATGACGGGCTTGTGCTTCGCGATGATGGCACGATCTGGTGGCAACAGGCGTCAGTGGCAAAGCTTTATAAAGGCGCAACGCCATTTCGTCCGGAAATTCGCCTGCTGATTGCCGAGACCCTGCCGCCGCAAGCAATTGAAGCTGTGCGCGAGCGGATTGAATTGTGGTTTGGCGATCAGTTGCGCGAGCGGCTAATGCCGCTTTTATCGCTTAATGAAATGGTCAACCGGCCATCGACAGATGATGCCAATAGTCTTGGCCCCGGCGCGCGCGGCATTGGCTATCGTCTGGTGGAAAATTTTGGCGCCTGTTCGCGGGCGCTCATTGCCGATGATGTAAAAGCGCTAGAGCAAAATGAACGCGGCAAATTACGCAAGCTTGGGGTGCGCTTTGGGGAATATACTATTTTTCAGCCTGCCCTTCTAAAACCTGCTAATGCCAAAATGCTGACGCTTCTTTGGGCCCTGTGGCAGGACAAAGACCCGCAAAGTTTCGAGCCGCCAAAGGCCGGCCTCACCTCAGTGGCGCTGAACAATGACTACCCCCATGCTTATTATTATGCCAGCGGCTATCGCCCATCCGGCACCCGCGCCGTGCGCATTGATATGCTGGAGCGCCTTGCTGAACTTATTCGCAAAGCGCGCATGGCCTCGCCCCATAAGGAAGGTTTTGTCGCTGATGCGCAAATGATGTCTTTGGTCGGGTGTTCCGGCGAAGATTTTGAAGGGATTTTGAAATCCCTTTCTTTGCGCAAAAATATTGTGACGCTGGAAAAACAGGTTTTTGAGAAACGCCTTGAGCGCAAAGCACAGGAACTGGCCGAAGCGCAAAGCAAGAAAGCCGAAACAGCCCGGGGGGAGAAGGTTTCTCAAGACAAAGAGGCAGATGCCAAACCGGTTGACAAGGATAAGGCCGACCCACAGGCAGAGGGCAAGCCGGAACCTTTGACCAAAAAGGCTGAAGAAAACATCGCTGCGGATCTGGTAAAAGATAAAGCCGTAGTTGAAGATGCCGCAGAAGCCAAAGCAAGAGAGGAAGCTAGTAAAGAAACAGCACCGGAGCCTGCTCCTGTTGAAGCAACCAGTGACAGCGAAGAAAAAGTAACAGAAAAACCTTCCGATCAGGCGGAAAAACAGGAAGAAGAAAAGATTGAGTTAGCCTTATGGCGCATGGCCCCGCGCTTTGCGAAGCCCCGCCACAAGCCATCACGCAAACCCGCCGATGGCCAACACGCTAGGGGCAAAAAACCTTTCAACAAAAAAGGCAAGCCCGGCCAGCGCAAAGGTGGCTCCCAAGGCAAGCAGGCCATGCGCACTTATACGGCAGCGCCAAGCCACAAAAAGGGCAAGCAGATTGATCCGGATTCGCCCTTTGCCGTGCTGGCCGGATTAAAAGACAAGGATTGATTGTCAGGTTTGCGCGAGACAGGCAACACCCCCCAACGCCTCGACAAATGGCTGTGGTGCGCAAGATTTTATAAATCGCGCTCGCTGGCAAGCAAAGCCATCAGCCAGTCAGGTCTGCGCCTGACAAGAGGCGAGACCATCACCCGCATCACCAAACCCGCTTTCACTGTGTTGCCGGATGATGTTTTAACCCTTGCCAAAGGGCCGCATACCAAA
>WFQB01000032.1 GCA_015487305.1 Parvularculaceae bacterium
CGGAGATGTGTATAAGAGACAGCTTCTCTATATGCCGCAACTTCTACTGGCTGAAGGAGAAACGATTGATCCGACAGCGGTGATTGATCCGGCAAAATCCTACTTCTGGCTATCGCTGGCTGGCCGTCGCGGCGATCAGGAAGCTGCCACTATGGCTGACGAGGTCGCAACCATGTTGACCCCGGAAACCAAGACCCAGATTGATCAGCAAATCGCTCTATGGACCCCAAAACAGCCCGATCCAACGGCTAATTAGTCATTATCGGCCTCTGCACCACTCTTGGTCGGCGAGGATTTTCGTGTCATTCTAACGCCTCACCCAGAGCGTTTCCAGGATAAGTGGGGCCTTCGACAAGCTCAGAATGAGGCCGGTTATCCGTCCGGAAACGCTTAAAAACAAAGACATAGAGCCCGGTTTTGATTGGTATCAAAACCGAATAGGCTCTTGGTAAAGAGGCATATGTCCTATGCTCAACTCGCTTTTTGGCGATATCCGCAATACCCCCCTGCCGCCTATAGAGCGTCAGGCGACAATTCTTGCCTATAGTGGTCTTACGCCCTTTTTTGCTCTGTTCCTCGTGGTTTGGCTCACCCCCAGCCTAATTGACATTGAGCCGGGCACGCAGTTTCTCTATTGGGGCCTGATGTATGGTGCCATTCTCCTGTCTTTCATGGGCGGCATCCATTGGGGCATCGCCTTAATGATGACGAAGGACCATGGAGAGGTCTCCCCTATTTTAGAGCGTTTTTCCGGCTCTTTTCTCCCCGCCATTATTGGCTGGATTGCGATTATTCCCGGCGCCTTGCTTGGCACTGTCAGCATCCCCCCCTTTTGGCGCTTTGCGATGATGCTATTTGCCTTTCTCTATCTGCTGATTGCCGACCAACGCTCGGTCCGTAACCGAGTTTTACCGCAATGGTATGGACGGCTGCGCGAGAAAATCACTTTCTTTTTAGTAATGCTCCTATTGCTTATCATGGTTCGCCTGTTTCAAGTTTACGGGCTTTAAGCCTCGCTTTTGTGGAATATCAGAATTTGCGCCTGCGGGGCCACTCGTCCATAATTACCCTCATGACCCTTGCTGCCCTCAACAAAACACCACCAGCCAATCGCCAGATCCATCGCCTGCCCGCCGATGCAGTTAATCGCATCGCCGCTGGTGAAGTGATTGAGCGCCCGGCGGCGGTAATCAAAGAGCTGGTGGAAAATGCCCTTGATGCCGGGGCCAGCGACATTGCCATTGAAATTAAAGATGGTGGCAAGAGCTATATGGCGGTGATCGATAATGGCAGCGGCATGGATGAAAACAACCTGCTGCTGGCGATTGAGCGCCACGCCACTTCCAAGTTGAAGCCATCCCAAGACGGCCAATATGATCTCACCAATATTTTCACCATGGGCTTTCGTGGTGAAGCTTTACCTTCGATTGGCGCGGTCTCCCGTCTCGACATCACCACCCGCCCGGATGGCAAGGGAAGTTTAAAACTATCCGTACACGGCGGAACCATAAAAGGTCCAGCCCCGGCGGCCATGGCCGGCACTGGCACTCGGGTCGAAGTGCGCGATTTATTTTATGCAACCCCGGCGCGCCTTAAATTCCTGAAAAGCGATCGCGCCGAAACCATGGCCATTTCCGATGTGGTAAAGCGCCTCGCCATGTCGCGCGCCGATGTCGCTTTTTCACTCACCTCTAATGGCCGCAAAACCATCGCTCTTGCCGCCGAGCCCGACACAGAACAAGGCCGCCTGTCACGGCTTGCCAAAATCATGGGTAAGGATTTTGCCGATAATGCCCTTGCCCTTGATGCGCAAAGAGAAGATTTCTCTCTTAGCGGTTTTTGCGGCCTGCCAACTTATAATCGCGGCCTTGCCGACCAGCAATTTTTGTTCGTCAATGGCCGTCCGGTAAAAGACCGCCTCATCATTGGTGCGATTCGCGGCGCTTACGCCGATTATCTGGCTCGCGATCGCCATCCTGTAGTCGCCCTGTTTCTTGATGTGCCACCGGAACAGGTGGATATCAATGTCCACCCGGCCAAAACCGAAGTGCGTTTTCGCGATGCAGGGCTGGTGCGCGCCTTGCTGGTAAGCGCCATGCGTCATGCGCTCGCCCAATCAGGCCACCGCGCCGCGACCACTACTGCCAATCAAGCCCTGCATCACATGCAACCAGAGCAAAGCTACCAACCTTCGTTGGGCAGTGTTCCCGGCCAGCAGCGCCCGCAATATCAGGCCAATCCTTTTTTGCAGGATAACACTCAGGCCCTTGGCGATAGCGATACGCCGTTTGAAAATCATCTCGACGCCCCCAGCGCCCCAGAAACAACTGCAACAACAGAACAACAATCGCCCGAAGAAAATCACCCTTTGGGCGCAGCGCGGGGTCAATTGCACGAGACCTATATTGTCGCACAAACCACAGATGGTCTGATTATTGTCGACCAGCACGCGGCCCATGAGCGCCTTGTCTATGAGCGCATGAAACAGGCGCTGGAAAAAGGCCGTGTCACAAGTCAGGGGCTTTTGCTGCCCGAAATTGTCGAGCTGATGGAAGATGAATGTCAAATCCTGTTGGAGCGGCGCGAAGAATTTGCGCAGCTCGGCCTCGTCTATGAAAGTTTTGGCGAAAACACCATTGTCGTGCGCGAAACCCCTGCCCTGCTCGGCACGGTCAATGTGCCGCAACTGATAGAAAGTCTGGTAGCCGATATAAAAAACATGGGTTCGGGATTGGCCTTGAAGGAACGCTTAGAAGAAGTTTGCTCGTCCATGGCCTGTCATGGCTCAGTGCGCGCGGGGCGGCGCTTAAGCGTTGCAGAAATGAACGCCCTGTTGCGGGAGATGGAACGCACGCCCCATTCCGGGCAATGCAATCATGGCCGCCCGACCTATGTGGCCTTGAAATTAAACGATATTGAAAAACTGTTCGGGCGGCGCTGATGGAAAAACAGGCAGACTTTGTCTCACTCAACACACTCGGTGATTTTCTTGAACTGCCGGAAGACGAAATGCGCCTGCGGGCAGCAGAGTTTCGCGACCTGCTCCGCCGCCGCCATAGCATTCGCGACTTTACCAACGAGCCCTTGGCGCAAGACATTATCGAAACCTGCATAGAAGCGGCCGCCACCGCCCCCTCCGGCGCCAATCACCAGCCATGGCATTTCTGCCTGATTGGCGACCAAGACATCAAACGAAAAATCCGCCTCGCCGCCGAAGAAGAAGAGCGCGCTTTTTACGAAGGCCGCGCCGGGGAAGAATGGCTCGAAGCCCTCGCCCCCATCGGTACCGATGCCAACAAGCCTTTTTTGGAAACCGCCCCATGGCTCATCGCCATTTTCGCCCAAAGGCGCGGCGGGGTTGAAATCGGCGATGAAAAGAAAAACTATTATATCCATGAAAGCGTAGGCATCGCCACTGGCATGCTTATAACCGCCCTGCATCAGGCGGGCCTTGCCACCTTAACCCACACTCCCAACCCGATGAATTTCCTAAGCGAGATATTGGGGCGGCCAAAAACCGAAAAACCCTATCTCCTACTGGTCGTCGGCCATCCATCCGACAAAGCCAAAATCCCTAAGCACGCCCTCAAGAAAAAATCCTTAAATGATATTCTGAGTGTGTTTTAGGAAGTCGGGAGCGAGGAACGAACAGAACTCATCCTGAGGAGCCGCCGCAGGCGGCGTCTCGAAGGACGGAAAATAAAGAGACCAAACTTCCACATACGCCTTTACTGATGTATTCACCCTCATTTTCTTCCCCTACCCCTTCTGCGCCCGCAAA
>WFQB01000033.1 GCA_015487305.1 Parvularculaceae bacterium
AAGATAAAGCGAAACGCTTAGATGGCGCCATGCGCCACCTAAGCTATTGTCTGCACACTGTTATTTATAGTGCAAAATGGCGCCATCGGTTCCCTCCGAGGCGCTATTTTGGTGCAAGAATGGTGCAAGGAATTTGTGAAGCCGTTGTGATTGCTGATTGAAACACGAGTCACGCGCGGCGCTTAACCAAGCGAATCAGTCACAAACTGCTGGTGTTCTGTTGGCCGGATCATTTTACCTTCCAGGACCAGAAGATGCTGTATCGGGAGTAGTTGCAGCCTCGAAAGTAGGCAAAACATTAAAAGGGGTAGGAGCAAAGATAAGCAAATGGCTTAGCAGTTTAGGAAAGAAAGGGGCAGGTAAATCCTCCGGTATATCAGCGAAAATTAGTCGCCAAATGGAAACACGTGGGTGGGAAAAAGATACATTAGATAATCCAGCAGCAACGAGTAGTGCCACGAACAAAGCTACAGGTAATGAGGCAACCGCTTATTTTAGAGACGATGGCTCTTATGTAGTTAAAGATAACGTGACAGGTGATATCGTACAAGTTAGCAACCGGAATGATCCAAATTGGGTTCCTGATGATTCAATCGTCAACCCACCGAACTTCAAGGAATAAGAATGGCAAAAGAAAAATATATTGAACGAGGAGGGATTCGTTTTTTTAAGTTACACGATGCGCAGGATGAAATAATGCGCCTGCTCGCAAGGGATAAAAAAATATTAGGGGTTGATGCGTTTATAATTGAGGAATCTACCACTAAGCCAGTCTCGGCGCTGTCAATTGACTTATCACATGTATCCTCGGTCGCAGAATCTGGCATGCGTGCTCTTGAGCATATAAAATCCCTAGGAGATATTAAAGTATGGGTTGAGATAGTTTACTAAACTATGATCAGGATGTGTTGGAGCCAGAATTATTGCGTCGTTGCCGTGCTAGTTGTTTCGTGTGAAGCGCTTTCTTTCGAGTTCGCTATATGATCCCCTCATAGGGAGGTTCTTAAGCAGCGACCCCGTGGGCTTTTCGCCCGGCAGCACAGCCACTGCCGTGGTCTTCTCCACCTAAAATCAATCCCCCGGATTGATTTTTGGGCTAAAGCCAACCGGTTCCGAAGTGTTCAACCGCTATACCTATGTCGGTAATGATCTGATAAATAAGTGGGACCCAACAGGCAAAGATGGAGCACCTCCGCCCTCTTTCGGTTATGCACTTGGGCTGCTTTGCGGGCAAACCATCAATATCAGCTCGGTTTGCCGGATAATTTCATCTAGGTTTAAGCTTCCAGTTGTAGAGGCTGTCTTTGAGACAGTTTTACGGGGTTAATTTTTAGGAGACCGTCATTCGTATTTTATTGGTGGAAGACGATGAAGACCTAGCTGGCCGGATTAGCCAGTCGCTATTGGAGTCTGGTTTTGTCGTTGAGCGCGCCGCCCATGGAGAAGATGGTTATGAGCTTGGGCTTCAGGGCAATCTTGATGCGGCAATTTTAGATTTGGGGTTGCCGGGAAAGCCCGGTCTTGATGTCTTGCGGGATTGGCGGCGTAAGGGAATTACAATGCCAGTGCTGATATTAACGGCGCGCAGCAGTTGGGCGGAAAAGGTTAACGGGCTTAATGAAGGTGCTGATGATTATATGGCCAAGCCCTTTCACACGCCGGAACTGGTCGCAAGGCTGAGAGCTTTAATTCGCCGTTCTGCTGGTATTACCGGCGCTGTGTTGACCCATGCCAATATTTCCTTGGATAGCGTGACCGGCGAGGTGCGCCTAGGTTCGGAATTGATTGAACTTACAGCTTTTGAATATCGAATGTTAAAATATTTTTTGCATCGGATTGGCCATGTGGTTTCCCAAGCAGAGCTTGTAGAGCATCTCTATCCCATTAATGAAGCGCGTGGATCGAACACGGTAGAGGTTTATATTGGGCGGCTGCGGAAGAAAATAGGAAGTGACAAAATCAAAACCGTCCGTGGTTTGGGTTATAGGTTTGGATGATGCGATTTTTTTCAAAAATGTCATTACGCAAGAGAATGATCGCGGCATCTGTTTTATGGGTGGTGATTGGGTCACTGCTTGGCTATGCGCTATTGTCTTCCGTCTTTCACAGCCATGTTTCCAAACAATTTTATGATGAGGTGATACAGCATGTTTATGAGTTGGAAAATATCACCGCTGTCGACGAAAATGGCCAGCTTTCTCTTGCCAGCGAATTTAGTGATGCAAAATACAATATACCAAATTCCGGTTATTATTGGGAAGTAAGAACCGCAAATTCAATATTGCTAAGCCCATCCTTGAATAAACACCATTTGCAAATGGCTGATGAGCCTTTTGATCGTGAGGTGGCAATCCATCACCACAAAATTTCAGGACCAACAGGCCCTTTACTGGTTGTTGAAAAATCAACCCATATATCACCGCTAAATAATATTCCCAAACGTCTCATCGTTGCTGTGGATCGCAAACATCTTGATGCAATGATTGGTGATTTCAATAGCATTCTTGCATGGGCCTTTGTGGTTCTGGCGGCGGCGATGATGCTCGCAGCGGCGCTGCTAACGAGCTTTGCCTTGCAGCCGTTCAAACGGCTATCGGATGAGTTTAAAAATATATGGTCGGGCAAAGCAAAAAAACTTGAAGGGCAATATCCCAAAGAGGTAACGCCTTTGGTCCATGAGCTAAACACGCTTATTCAAACCAGTGATGATATGCTAAAGCGTGCCCGGGCGCAGGCGGGAAATTTGGCTCATGGGTTAAAAGGTTCCCTCGCGATTATCACTGATGAAGGGTATAAACTTAAAAATGCCGGTCTGGAGCAATCTTCAAAGACCATTATTAAACAATGCACCATCATGGAAAGGCATATTGATCATCAGATTGCGCGTACACGGGCCTCAGCCGCGGCTCATATGCCCGGCATTGTGTCAAATCTGGAAGATGTTTTATTGCCAATCGTCAAAGCCATGGAGCAACTGCACAGGGATAAAAACATCAATGTGCACATTGATATTCGCAGTCACAAACCGGTAACCATTGATGCCATCGATCTCAGCGAGATATTGGGCAATATTTTGGACAATGCCTTTAAGGTTGCGGCTAGCGAGATTGATATTGTGGCGCGGGATTTTGACGATGATCAAATTTCCCTAAGGGTTGATGATGATGGGCCGGGCCTGCCGCCGGAAGCCTATGAGCTGGTGTTTGATTTGGGCGCGCGCTGGGATGAAACCACGGCTGGAGGAGGTCTGGGTTTGGCTATCGTTCGTGAGCTTGTGCATTTATATGGGGGCAATTGCCGGTTGGACAAATCGCCCAAAAATGGTTTGCGCATTGAGATATTTTTACCGGCGCTTCATTCTTAAAATCTTTGCCGTTTTAGGCGCATCATTTTTTCAAATTTTGGGGTGTGCCACCCTTCTTCCCATTTGCCGTTAGGTCGCAAAAAGCCTGTAATTTTCTAGGGTTTTCAGGTTGGTTTCAGGTTGTTTTTATAACCATTCTAATTCTGGCCAATTCTGGTTTTGAGTTTTAAAAATTTGGGGGCTTCATGCGCACGAAATTTTTCCTATTGGCTATTTGTGCCGGTTTATTTTCTATGCTGCCTTTTGGTGCATCTGCCTCTGAAATGGTGCAGGCCCCGAAGGTGCATTTGACCGACCAACAAATTACCCGGCTCGGCATTACGACCCAGCTTGCCCAATCGGCTGGCGATATATCTCTGGCAAATGTGCCGGCTAAAATCATTCCGGCAAGGTCAAGCCTGCAGGCGATTACCGTCCCCTTTGATGGTGTTTTGACCAAGATTCATGTTTTGCCGAGCCAAAAGGTTGAAGCGGGCCAAATCCTGTTTACCATTCGCAGCCGCGATTATCTTGACATGAAAATTGGTCTTGATGCGGCCAAAAGCGAATTACTCACGGCAAATATTGCCTTAGATCAACAGCAAAAGCTGGTGGATGAGGGATTGGCCGCCGGCGCAACATTATTACCCTTAAAAGCAGCGGTTATGCGTGCCAGAGCTATGGTGGATGAGCATCAAGCCCCATTGCGAGGGGTTTATGGTGCGGGGGGCGCACAATATTATGTCAAAGCGCCAATGAATGGGCGCATTGAAGCGCTTGACCTAAAAATAGGGCAGGCGGTTGAGCCGCTCATGGCGGTTAGCGCACTTTATACATCAGACGAGCTGTGGGCAGAAGTGCAGGTTCCGGCAGATTTGGTTGGCTATATCAAGGCAGGCGATAAAATCGGGTTTGATGATGGCTCTTATGGTGAGGTGATTTCAGCGGCGCGCCAAATCGATATAAAAACCAAATCAGCGCTTCTGGTTGCCAAGGTTCCAAGCGGCTCCGGCTTAAATCTCGGGCAGCTTACAAGGGTGAATATTTCCAAATCGGCACAAGGCAACAATATGGTTCGCGTGCCTTCCTCGGCTATTATTCGCTTAAACGGAAAGACCAAAATTTACAAAACGGCTGATGGCGGTTTTGTGCCCTTGGAAGTTGAGGTTAAAGGCCGCACACGCGGGTTTGCTATTATTGCCGGAGCCGTAAAACCTGGCGATGTTGTTGCGGTTAGTGGTTTGACAGAGCTTAAAGCAATCAGCCTGATGGAGGCTGAATAGTGCTTAGTAAAATTATTGGATTTTCTTTAACCCAACGGCTCTTCATCATTGCCATAACCTTGGTGATGTTGTTTTTTGGTGCTTTGTCCTTCTTGCGGATTCCCATTGATGCCTTTCCGGATATTTCCACGACACAGGTAAAGATTATCATGAAAGCCCCGGGCATGACGCCGGAAGAGGTTGAGCTTCGCGTTATTGCCCCCTTGGAAATGGAACTACTTGGAATTCCCAAGCAAAGGGTTCTGCGCTCTATGGCAAAATATGCCATTGCTGATATTACGATTGATTTTGATGATAGTGTCGATATTTACTGGGCGCGCCAACAGGTGGCGGAACGTATTGGCAATGCCGCTGGCGATTTGCCGCCAAATGTTGAAGGCGGTCTTGCGCCTATTTCAACGCCGCTCTCGGATGTTTTCATGTTTACGATTGAGGGCGGTGATTTAAGCCTTGAAGAGCGCCGGTCTTTGCTGGACTGGACCATTCGCCCGGCCTTGCGCACCTTGCCGGGGGTTGCTGATGTAAACTCTCTTGGCGGATTGGTGCGTACATTTGATGTCGTGCCTGATCTTGATGCGTTGGCGGCGGCCGGGCTAACCATTCGGGATCTGACAAATGCTATAGAAAACAGCAATCGCAATGATGGTGCTGGGCGGATATCTGAAGGTGAAGAAGCGATTGCCGTACGGGCGATTGGTGCCGTTGAAACATCACAAGATATTGAGCAAATCGTGGTTTTCCACGGGCAGGGTGGCCCTATTCGTGTGGGGGATTTGGCCAAGGTGCGCATTGGTAGTTTGACGCGTAATGGGGCTGTGACCAAGGATGGAAAATCAGAGGCGGTGCAAGGATTGGTGTTGTCTTTGCGCGGAGCGGACGCCAATGCGATTGTTCGTGATGTCAAACAAAGACTGGAAGAATTATCCCCGACATTACCCGATGGGGTGTCGGTTGAGCCTTTTTATGATCGCTCTGCGCTTATTGATAAGGCTATTGATACGGTTCGCAAAGCGCTGGCCGAAGCGATTGTGCTGGTCTTGATTTTGCTATTATTGTTTTTGGGAAATATTCGCACCGCCATTGTGGTTGCTCTGACCCTTCCCATGGCGGCCTTAGCGACATTTATGTTGATGCGATTGACCGGCTTGTCGGCAAATTTGATGAGTTTGGGTGGGCTTGCGATTGCGATTGGTTTGATTGTCGATGCCTCTGTGGTGGTTATTGAAAATGTTGTTGAGCGCTTAAACCATTACAGAAAAAACAGCGAGACCCCGCGCTTGCATCATATTTATCGTGCCGCAAGTGAAGTGGCCTCGCCTGTGGCCTCGGGTGTTATCATTATCTGTCTTGTGTTTTTGCCGCTTTTGTCGCTGCAAGGCCTGGAGGGGAAATTATTTCGCCCGGTGGCTTTAACGATTGTTTTTGCGCTGGCCTCGTCATTGGTTTTATCGCTTACAATCATTCCGGTGCTGGCCTCCTATATTATCAAGCCGGGAGATGGCAAAGAGCCGCTTTTGATGCGGATTATTTCGCCGGTCTATGAGCGTATGCTGACATTTTTTGTGAGCTTTCCGGTCTTTATCTACGGCATTGCCGTGGTCAGCCTTTTGGCGGCTTTCATTGCCTATATTTCAGTTGGTAAAACCTTCATGCCGACCATGGATGAAGGCTCGGTGATTATGCAGACAACCAAGCTGCCCTCTATCAGTCTAGAGCATAGCGTCAAAATGGATTTGATGGTGCAAAAAGCTTTGCTAGAAGATGTTCCGGAAATAGAGAGCATTATTGCGCGGGTTGGCTCTGATGAGCTGGGTCTTGATCCGATGAGCCCTAATGACACGGATGCTTTTTTGGTGTTGAAACCCAAAAAGGAATGGCGCAAACCTAAAAAAGAATGGCTTATCGATCAGATGCGTCAATCCATGCAGTCTATGCCGGGGATTGAAACCTCCTTCACACAACCCATTGAAATGCGCACCTCTGAAATGTTGACAGGGGCCCGGGGTGATTTGGCGGTTAAAATCTTTGGGCCGGACCTTGCCACATTGGCAAGGCTTGCTGGCGAAATACAAAACACCATCGCTGATGTGGAGGGAGCCAGTGAGGTTTTTACCTTATCGAATGATAGCTTAGACTATATGCAGCTTCGCCTTGACCGGCTGTCCTTGGGACGCGCAGGGCTGAATATATCAGATATAGAAGATGATATGCGGGCCATGCTAACGGGGGTCGAGGCCGGTGTTGTGGTTGAGCCATCAAGGCGCACGCAAATTATAGTGCGCGGTGAAGATGATTTACGAAAATCCCCCGATGATTTTAACCGTGTGCAAATTGCGGTTGGGGATGATGAAGTTATTCGCATTGGTGACTTTGCCAGCATTGAGCGCGTTCCCGGCGGGGTTAAAATTGATCGAGAAAATGCCTCCCGTTTTGCTATTGTGCAGGCCTATGTCTCCGGGCGCGATCTTGTAAGCTTTGTAGAAGATGCGCAGGCGGCGGTGGCCAGTAAGGTTGACCTTCCGGAAGGTTATCGCTTGAGCTGGGGCGGGGAGTTTGAAAACCAAAGGCGCGCTGCGGCCCGTCTAGCGATTGTGGTGCCTTTTGCTCTCGGGCTTATCTTTCTGGTGCTGTTTGCAACCTTGCGCTCTTTCAGACAATCGCTGCTGATTATGGCCAATGTGCCTTTTGCTTTGGTTGGTGGTGTCTTGGCGCTTGTTCTGGCAGGGGAATATCTTTCCGTGCCGGCCTCTGTCGGGTTTATTGCTCTATTGGGTATAGCGGTGCTGAACCTGCTGGTTTTGGTGAGTTATTATAATCAGCTTTTGGCAGAAGGCATGGCTCTGGATCAGGTGATTTTGACAGGGGCCAAGCGTCGCTTGCGCCCTGTCTTGATGACGGCGACGGCGGCGGCTTTTGGGCTTGTGCCGCTTTTATTTGCCCATGGGCCGGGTTCTGAAATTCAAAGGCCCCTTGCGATTGTTGTTATTGGCGGGCTGATATCTTCAACAATATTGACCTTGTTGCTATTGCCCGTTCTGTTCAAAAAATTTGGTGTGTCGAAAAAACGCTCCAACCAAAATACAGGAGAGCTGGCATGGACCAATATTTATGCAAGCTAACACTGGTCTATCCACCAGCGTCTGAGGATAGTCTTGTTGAATATATGCTGAATCAAGACCCACCCCTTTCAGGGTTTACAACCATGAAGGCAGAAGGCCATGGCCTTGGCTTTGACCGCGCCAGCGCCCGCGAAAAAGTTCATGGTCGCACTGATAGGCGTCTGTTTATAGCAATCATAAGCATAGAGCAATCAGAGCAAGTTTTGACAAAACTAAAGTCAGATATGCCCATAGCAGGATTGATGTATTGGACCGAACCGATTTTATCGGCAGGGCGATTATTATGATAAAACAGATGACATATTTCACCCTTATGCTTTTCATGATGCCTTTGGCCCAAGCTTCTGAAAGCTATTTGCCGGCCAGAGACATGGTTGAGCAGGCATTGGACAATTATCCTGTTTATCAACAGGCGCGCCAAAATATTGAAACCTCCCGTTCTGTTGCTGATAGTCTTCGCTATGGCCCCCATGAGCTGACCTTGAGTAGCACCTATACACAACGCCAAATAAGCGGTCTTACGCAGCTGGATGAATATGATGCCAGCCTGTCCAAAGGCATACGGCTTTTTGGTAAAGGCCGACTTGATCGCAAAACGGCGGCACTAGAGGTAGAGATTGCCGAGAATATAGCAGAAGATGCGCGACATCAAGCAGCGCTCACCTTAAAACAGTTTTGGATGGATTGGATTAAAGCGGCTGAAATTCATCGCATCAATCAAGATTATGTAGAGATCCATCGCAAATCATTGGCAGCTTTGGAAAAGCGACGAGCGCTAAATAATGCGTCCGATCTGGATGTTGGCCTTGCCCAAAGCGCTTTGCAAACAGCTCTGGCCCTGCAAGCGGAGGCAGAGGGAAATGAAAAACTGGCTCGTGATATTCTGGCTAAAACTTTTCCTGAAATCATTCTGCCGCATCATGCGCCGAGACTGCCAGTGCCCGGTGAGCCGGTAAATATGGAACAATGGCTGGATCTTGTGGTCTCTCGTAGTCATGAGCTTACCATTGTTGAAAAAAAAGCCGAGCAATTAGGGGTCATCGCTCGCCGTAGCGGTTTAGACAGATTTGCCGACCCAACCCTTGGGGTGCGCCTGTTTAATGAACAAGGCGGTGATGAAACCGGTATTGGGGTGACCATATCGGTGCCCATCGGGGTCCGCCAAAGGGGCGCCGCTGCGGCCCAAGGGCGCGCAGAAGCGAAAGCGGCGGAATATAATCTGGCCTATATGCGCCGCGAAATTGGTATAGCGGCCATGCGTGATGTGCAAAATGTTCTCAACGCCTATAAAACATGGCAAATGACCTTATCAGCGTTTGAAAGCAGTCAATTTGTTATTGAAAAAACGCGCCGTAGCTATGAGCTTGGGGGCCATGATTATGCCCAGCTATTACTGGCCGAACAGCAATTTCTGGCAAGTAAAAAAGCTGAAGTCGATGCTCGTCACAATGTCCATAATGCTTGGCTACAATTAAAAATAGATGCCCACGAACTTTGGTTGGAAAATGTGCATTAGCCGACTTTGCCGCATCTTCAAAACTAGGCCATGCAGGCCGATAAACCTATACGGGTTGTGATAATGGCAGGGTGATGGTGAAAACGGCGCCGGTTTCTTGTTCACGATTGGCGGCAATAGCTTCTCCCCCATGGGCGCGGGCAATGGCTCTGACGATGGAAAGGCCTAGGCCGGAGCCACCGGATTTGCGCCCCCGTGAAGTTTCTGCCCGCCACCAGCGATCAAACACCCGCAAAAGGTCATCCTTGGCAATGCCTGGCCCCCAATCAGAAACGCGTAGCATCGCCTTATTGTTTTCAAGGCGCGTTTCAATGCGAATGCGTTTGCCGCTAATAGCATAGCGTCTGACATTATCGATCAGCGCACTAATAGCTTGGCGAATTTGCACAGGATCAGCCATGACCGGAGCAGAGAGCAAAATATGTTCCAGACAAATGCCATCTTTTTCAAGGTCGGGGGCCATGCTGGTTAAAACTTTTTGCGCTTCATTGGCAAGATTAATCGAGGTGATCTCCAACTCAAACTGACCGGCACTAAGGCGTGATAACTTTCCGAGTCCATCAATAATCCGCGACAGGGTTTCAACCTGTCCAATGAGCGCCTCGACCATGTCAGGGCTTGGGTCAAATGCCCCATCTTTAATGCCCTGCAAGCGCCCCTTCAAAACGGTTAAAGGTGTGCGAAGCTCATGCGCGATAGCGGCAGAGGATTCTATGGAGTCGCGCTCTGCGCTTTCAAGGGCGCGGGTCATCTGGTTGAAAGATTGTAATAGATTTTCCAATTCCATAGATTGGCCAGACGATCGACTAATATGGGGTTTGAAAGACCCGCTGGCGACTTGTTGTGCCGCGCGTGTTACAGCTTCAATCGGGCGACTTAGGCGCCCGGCAATGACGACACCAAAAATTATAGCGCAACTAACGGCAATTAATAAAAACACCAAAACCGCAAAAAATTCCTGATTGGCATAATTGCCAGACCAAGATAGGGAAAAAGCGTTGACCAATGTCGCCAGAGCGTCAGGGTCCACATCGCCATTTTCCAGTAAAGAGTTCAGGGTTTGTCGATTGCCGGGGTTTAAGCCATCAACCCATTTATTTTGCAAATGCGTATAAAAAATGGCCATACCAAGAATGAAGATGGTCAAGCCGGTTAAGGCGGTCAAAATCATCGCCAGGGAAAGCTGGGTACGCAAATGGCGTGGTTTTCTCATGATGACAGTCTCATTATGGTATTTTCATTATCTCAGGGGCTCCAAACGATAACCGACACCACGCACCGTTTCCAGATAACCTTTTGCACCCGCCTGTTCGAGTTTGCGCCGGGCATTGGAGACATGGCTGTCAATGGTGCGCTCTAGAGCGTCGCCTTCCGGCAGGCAGGCATCCACCAATTCCGAGCGGGAAAAAGCGCGCTGGGGCATATTGGCCATATGGGCAATCAGCGAAAACTCTGTATGGGTAAGAGCGATGGTTTGACGGCCTTGCTCATTGCGCACAAAAACCGCATGGGCGACAATGTCGATAATCAGTGCGCCGACATTGATTGGCCGCGCCATATTGGACTGCCCTTGCGTGCGTCGCAAAACGGCTTTGACCCGCTCCACCAGTTCCAGCGTGTTGAAAGGCTTGACAACATAATCATCAGCCCCAAGGCGCAAGGCAGAAATCTTTTCAATATCTTCTGCCATGGCAGTGATCATGATAACTGGTGTGTCGGCATTTTGTCGGATCTGGCGTAAGACCTCGATGCCATCCTGTTTGGGCATTTTAATATCCAACAAAACGATATCCGGTTTTAATTGGCGATAATGGTTTAAGGCCAATACCCCGTCACAGGCGGTGATAGTTCGCAGGCCCGCCCGTTCTAAATAGGTGACAATGATATCTGAGATGTCCGGTTCATCTTCGGCAACGAGTACAAGAGCACTATTCATCATTTTGAGCCTTTAATTTGCAACAGATATACCCGACTATCTCTAAAGCACTCACACTATATGGACATTATATGGACATTTGATGGAGGCGCAGATTTAATTCTTTTGGCCCATCTTCCATGCACCCTCCACAGATTTTCCGCAAGAAACCAACATCTCTTCGCCATAAAGCAATCATGCCAGCCATTTGGGTGCGGCAAAACAAAAGCTTTAAAGGAATTAGTGTTATGAGAAAAATAATTATTCTCGCAATTGCGGCGGCTGGTCTTTCTGCAGCCCCGGCATTTGCTCAAACGGCGGACAGTTTTGAAGGGTTTAAAGCGGGCGGTGAATTAAGTCTCCAGCGCAATAAAGCCTCTTTTACGGCTCCCGGTAATATCAGCCTATCCCAAACCGATAAGGGCATAAATTTAAGAGCTTTTGCTGGTTATGATGTGATGGTTTCCGATAATTTCCTGATTGGTGCGGAAGCTGGCCTTGGTCGCGGTGGTCCAAAAGTGAAAAAAACACAAGGCACAACAAGCCTTGATGTTAACCCCGGCCTGACATTTGACATTTCGGGGCGTGCTGGATTTTTACCAAGCGAAAATGTGCTGATTTATGGCCGCCTTGGCTATGCCAATGGCAAGGTTGATATCACCGCGACCAATAGCGCTGCTACACCATCATCGCTTACCAGTGACAAACGCAAAGGTGGTTTGCTTCTTGGGGTCGGTGCTGAAATGGCCGTTAGTGAAGAATTTGGAATGCGGCTTGAATATCGCCGCGCCAAATATGGCGATTTAAAATCCGACAATATCGGTGTTGGTGCTTATTTCCGCTTCTAGCTTCTCCTCCAGGAGCGGCGTCACGCGGCTTTGTTTTCATACCCCACACTCTTTCCAATTGTGGAAATGAGGCCGCGTGACATTTGCCTTTTGACGAGATTAAGGTTTGAAAGTTTTATGATGAAGTTTTTTCTCACAGCGTGCCGTTCAGGGCAGAACCTTACACCGGCCATGCTGTTTGGTGGTTTATTTTTATTGCTTGCTGGCTGCGCTACGACCAATAATAGTGATCATGATTATGGACAGGCTTTCGAGAAAATCGAAGGCTATTGGCGCTTGGGTGACGGGGTCAGCATTGCTGAAATTGCACCCTGTAAGCGCGGCAGAGGTAGCTATTGTGGGCGCTTGATTGTATTTGCCGGCGATCCAAAGGCGCGGGACTATCAAACCCCGGATATGATGGCATGGGGTCAGCGCCTATGTGGCAGTACAATCATTTCCAAAATTAAACCAACCGACGATCCGCGCGTTTTTTCCGGACGCTTTTATGAGCCGGATCAAGGAAGAAATTATCATCTCCTGCTTTTGGTCAAAGAGCATGATGTGCTTGAAGCCAGTATTTATTTGGGGGCGGGATTTGATGAGGTGATTGAAATGGCCGTTGGCGCAGCCTTTGGTTCTAGCCCCGACATGTTTACCGCCCTGTCATTTTTAACCCGTGCCGGTATTGGCAAAGAGCATTTGGGTAAAAGCGAAAATTGGCAGCGTGTGCGAGCGCCACAAGGGCGATGTGATCGTCCGCAAATCAGATAATCAGGAGATAAGAAATGCGTTTGAAAACAACATTGCTCACAAAAAGCTTGGCCGCCGCCTTAGGGTTTGCCCTTTTTGTGCCATTACAAGCAGCGGCGCAAAACGCCTCTGCTAGAGAGCAGGTGTTAGGACATTGGTTGACCGATGATGGCGCCCTTATCATTGAAGTAACCGCCTGCGAAGAAGGCTCTGAACTTTTATGCGGCTTTATTCGGGCGCTTCCTGGCGCAGGTCGAGATCCGGCATTGGCCAAATATGCCTCAGAGCTATGTGGCCTGCCTTTGCTGTCAAATCTTAGCTATAATGAAAACAAGAAACGTTGGGATGGTGGGGAAATTTTTGATCCGGAAAGTGAGCAGCTTTATGATGTTCATATTCAGGCCAAAAAGAAAAATCTATTCGTGCGCGCTTATGATGGGCGCGAAAGGATGGGTGAGACCTATAAATGGCCTATCGTGCCCGCAAGTACTTTGGGGTGTGATAATCTCGGGGGCCGTGCGGGTTAGTCATGGAAGATTTTGAGTTGCGTATTCTTGAGCACGGAGAGATTTTTTTCTTCATCGGCATCGTCAGTATTTTCTTTTTTAGTCTGATAATTCTTGAGACGCTTTATGATTTTATAACCCGACGGCGAAAATCCTTATGGGAAACATTAGCCAATGCAATCATTGAAACCGGTAATCGTTTGCTAGACCGTACTTTTGTTGGTGCCGTCTTTATTATTGGTCTTTTGATTGTCGAGCCTTTTGCATTTTTTGATATTCCTTTCACTTTATGGAGCTGGGGTCTTGCTATTTTGGCGGCGGATTTCACCTATTATTGGATGCATCGGATCGAGCATGAGCGCCGTGTTTTATGGGCAGTGCATACGGTGCATCATTCCTCAGAAGAATATAATCTGACCACCTCCTTGCGGTTGTCATGGGTTGAAAGTCTGTTTGAGTGGATGTTCTTTGTGCCTATGGTTTTGCTGGGCTTTGATGTTGTGCAGGTTTTAGGCGCGCTGCTGATTGTCATTGTTTATCAAACATGGATTCATACCGAAAAAATAGGCAAGCTTGGTTGGCTTGATTATATTTTTAACACCCCGTCGGTCCATCGGGTGCACCATGGTATGAACCCGGACTATATTGATAAAAATTATGGTGGTATACTGATTATATGGGATCATCTGTTTGGAACCTACAAGGCTGAAACAGAAAAAGTGCGCTATGGTATTACCATCCAGCTTGGCACATCTAACCCTTTGACGATTATGTTCCATGAGTTTTGGGCTATCGCCAAAGATATCCTTAAAGCCAAAAGCCTGTCTGAGGTTTTTAGGTTTTTGTTGGGCCGCCCCGGATGGCGACCTACCGAAGATGGAGAGACTGTCGATGAGGGCCGTGAGTTAAGCAAATAAAGACCACGCAATGGTCGATTTTTCTATCATTGATAGCTCTTTTGCAATTTTCTCCATTTAATTGCCTCTAGCAAATAACATGCGAGCCCCCTTGGAAGGCCGGTAAAGCCTGGCCTTTAGGGGGGCTTTTCTGTGCCTTGGTCGACACAGAGGGGTAGATTATGCAAACGATTGTATTATTTTCTTGCAATCGTTTGTTTTAGCTGCAAAGCATAAGTCGTGGAAATATGCCGCTTGGTCGGCATGGCGGCTTTGCCTGTCCTGTTTTTATCGGGCGCGCCTTGCGAGAGATCCCAATATTCCCGAGGGAGGGAATGGAAAGTTACGGAGGAAACTAATGCACAGCTTTTTCAAAAAGACTCTAATGTCATCGTCTGCTGTGGCGGTGGCTGTATTGGCAACAAGCTTGACGATGGCCGGTCTGACCCCGGCCAATGCCCAAGATGATGATGTGATCATCATAACCGGCGTTCCCAAGGCGACGACCAAGCTGGATTCATCTTCATCAGTAACTGCGCTTGAGGCGGATGATATTCGCGATATTGCCCCGCGCTCAACGGCGGAATTATTTCGCAGCCTTCCGGGTATTCATGCAGAAGCTTCATCGGGCGATGCGAATACTAATGTCAAAGTGCGTGGCCTGCCGATCAGTGCTGGTGGTTCGCGTTATGTGTCTTTTCAGGAGGACGGGTTTCCAACCCTGCTCGTGGGCGATACCGCCTTTGCAACACCGGACAGTTTTTTGCGCTTTGATTCAACCGTTGGCTCTGTGCAATCCATTCGTGGCGGCACATCCTCAACCCTCGCGCCCAATGCGCCGGGTGGCATTATCAATTTCATTTCTAAAACTGGCGAAGAGCAGGGCGGTTCTGTCGCGCTGACAACCGGATTGGATTATAATTCTGTACGCGCAGATTTTGAATATGGCGCGCCAATTAATGACCAATGGTCGTATCATATTGGTGGCTTTTATCGCTCTGGCGAAGGCCCGCGTTCTGCACCAGCCAATATTGAACAAGGTGGTCAAATTAAAGCGACTTTGGCCGGGAATTTTGATCGCGGCTCCATGAAAATCCATTTCAAACATTTGGATGATAAAGTACCGACCTATCTGCCCATTCCAGCTATTTATAATGGCGGGACCAGTTTTTCTGCTGTTGGGGTGGATTTAGGCGATGGCACTTTATTCTTGGATGAAACAGATTATGCGGTGCGCCGGGATGGTAATATTGATGCTGTTGATGGTGATGGCTTTGAATCAAAAATGACCTCTATCGCTTTGGTGGGGGATTATGAATTCACCGATCAGGTGACCGCTTCTTTCAAACATCGCACCGCCTCTATTGAAGGTAATTTTGCCGCGCCTTTCCCGGCTTCTGTGTTTGATACGGCCGGCGTTGATCCATCTGTGGTCATTGTCTATTTTAATACCAAGCTGCGCGACTTTGATAATAGCTTCACGGACCTAAATTTAGGAGGTGATTTTGAAGCCTTTAGTGGCAAGATTGGTGTTGAATTTACCAAGCAAAATATCGGGACCGATTGGAACTTCAACCAATATTATCGACGTCTTGATGGTAGCCTAACCTCTTTTGATATGGGCAATTCCGTCAATGGCGTTCTTTATGGCAATCCGGCTTTTGGTAATTGCTGCACCCGCGCCTATGAATTTGATATTGAGGGAACAGCCCCCTATATAGCTCTTTCGGGAACGGCCGGAGCCTTTTCATGGGATGCCAGCTATCGCAAGAATGACTATAAAGTCAGCGGCTTTTTTGCCGAAGCGGCAAATCAGGCGCCTTTAGATGTTAATGGTGATGGCACAATTGGGGCCAATGAGCAGGCGGTTAATTCCGTTGGTGCTTCTGCGCCCGCCGATTATGATGTTGATTTTGATGCTTGGTCGGTTGGGGCAAGTTTTGCCTTGAATGACGAAATGGCGCTGTTTGCCAATATTTCTGAAGGTGGCAGCCTGTCTTCTCCGGATCGGGTAACCGGTAGCATTGCGGTTGATGGCTCTATTCAAAACGAAGCGGGCTATAGCCTTGTTGAGCAATATGAGCTTGGCTTCAAATATCAAGGCGACAATGGCTCCTTTTATGCAACTTACTTTAATGCCGACACCACAGAGTCACGGCAATTTGAGGTAACCACGCAGACCTTCATTGAAACGGCCTTTGAGGCGTCTGGCTTTGAGTTTGAAGGCGATTATGATTTTGGCAATGGCTTTGGAGTGCGCGCTAATGCCACTTTCACCGATTCCGAAATCGTTCGCACAGCAAGCGGGGCCAATGTCGGCAATCAGCCGCGCCGTCAGGCAGACTATATCTTCAATATCATGCCCTATTATGAGGCGGAACGTTGGGATGTCGGTCTGGCCATTTTCGGCACGGATGAAGTGTTCGTACAGGACAATAATAGCCTGAAATTTGATGGCTATGTCACCACCGGCCTGTTTGCCAATTTTAATGTCACAGACAATATGAGCGTCAACCTCAATGCCAATAATTTGTTTGACAAAATTGGCTTTACCGAAGGCGAAGAGGGCACAGCCAGCCCCGGCGATTATGTGCGCATTCGGCCGATTAATGGCCGCACGGTTTCTGCAAGCCTGCGCTATACATTTTAGATGATGGGGGAGTTGTGAGGACGCCATAAACGACCTTTGCATCAATCATCAAACCAAGCCCGTCTGCCATTGGTAGGCGGGCTTGTTCTTTTGTGGCCCATGGACGCAAATCTGGTTTGAGATTACAAAGGGTGGCGGTTATGTTAGGTTGATATTGCCAGTCCAAGATTAAGATCAATCCCGAACCAGATAGCAACACAATGAGCCAACACAAAGCCTTGCAGGGCGACAAGAAAAAAAATGCAATAGAGGGTGGCCGGCCCAAGCAAGCCCGGCCTGATTCTGCGCGGAAGGTTACCATGGAAGAGCTGGCCCGGCTTGCCAAGGTAGATGTGTCGACGGTCTCCAGAGCCTTAAATGATAGTCCGCTGGTAAAGCCGGGCACCAAGGCCCATGTTCAGAAAATTGCCGAAGAGATTGGCTATGTGATTAATGCCTCTGCGCGCAATCTTCGGCGCCAGTCAAGCCAGACCATTGGCATTGTCATTCCCCTTAATCCTGAGCAAGAGCAGACCATTTCAGACCCGTTCTTTCTGGAAATGGTTGGTGCGGTTTCTCATGCGGCCTCACAACGGGGCTATGATCTCATTGTTAGTGTGCCGCAAAATGAGCATGAAGTGGCCGAGCGAAGATTATTGCAAACCGGGCGCGCCGATGGCCTCATCGTTATTGGTCAGGCCGGGCGATCAGATCGGCTGAATGAACTGGCGGCTTTGTCGCGCAATATTGTTGTATGGGGTGGGCGCGTTGGTGAATATCAATATACGCTGGTGGGTAGTGATAATATTGAAGGGGGGCGTCTTGCAACCGCGCATCTGTTGGAACGCGGGCGCAAAGCCATATTATTCTTGGGGGACATTGATTTGCCGGAAGTGGCCTTGCGCTATGAAGGCTTGAAAAAAGCCTATGCGGAACAGAAATTGACGCCAGAAGGCCATTTATTGTTGAAGGTAGGCTTTGGGGGCCATGAAGCCTATGAGGCGGTATTGGCTTTTATCAAGAGCGGAGTTTCCTTTGATGCCATTTTCGCCGCGTCTGATGTCTTGGCAATCGCGGCGATACAGGCGGTGCGCGCTGCTAATTTGAAAGTGCCTGGAGATATTGCCGTGGTTGGCTATGACAATATTGGTCAGGCAAAAATGGCAACGCCACCTTTGACCACAATTGATCAAAATATCCGCCATGGGGGGGAATTGATGGTCGATTTATTATTACAAAAAATAGCTGGTAAGACGGTTAAATCTGAATTGACCGCAACCCATCTGATAGTGAGAGATTCCTCATGAGACCGGATCTTCGGCATATTTCAGCACGGTAGGGGTTTGCCCAAATAGGTTGAAATATTGTGGCGCCGCGAAGGTTAGCTGAAAGTCGGGCGGTGCCATTTCCGTATAGGGGGCTATAATTTTGGCGTCCCCGCTTTCAAAATCGGCTTCTAAAATACTGGCTCCGAACAGACCCTCCAAGCCGGGAAGGCGACTGCCCTGTTGGCAATAGCTATGCCATGGCCCTTCTATAGAAAGGCTTTTATATAGGCGTAATTGTTTTGAAATGGTGTCATCGGCCTGTCCCTCACAAAGACGATCGCAAGACGAGACCAGCATATAATAGCAATCGCGTTTGGCATCGTGGTAAAGCTTGGGGACTTCCGCTTGGGTATAATCCTGGTCGTCAGCTAGGCGAATGGGGGGGTGGAGTTTTTCCAACTGCCATTTGCCGCCCATTTTGTGGATGCTGGCATGGGCGATAACCGGTGTTTGTGGTGCAGATTTGGCAGACCAAAATAAATGGGTCTTGCCATTGCCATCAATGAAAATATAGGGGTCACGCCATGCCAGAATGGGCCCACCTTCTTCGCCATGGCGGTCGCCCAAATCTTGTTGTGGGCCGAGATAGTAACCGGCCTGTCTTATCAGGTCATAATCTTTTTGCGGGTCCGAAATAATATGAATCTCAGGATCTGTCTTGTCAGCCCGTTCGCTGATGCAGATGGATTGCAAAAAGGGCCTGTCGGGATTTAGCTTTTTAATACCTGTAAAGGCAAAAAGCATTATGCCTGATGGGTGCTGCTCAACCGAGCCGCTCCAAATATTGGCATCGCAATTTGAGCTGGCAGAGGGTTGAGGGGTGAAAAACACCCCCCCATCACGCCAGCTTTGTCCGCCATTGCTGGAGGTGAATTGGCGGATATGAAAGGGGTAGGCATTGCGTTGGTCGGGGGCGATTTTCTTGCCATCCAAAGTCGTACGACTAAGGGCGAGGCAAAAGAGCTGGATTTGGCCATCAATCTTGCAGGTCCATGAATCCCAAAGCCACAGATCAGGATGCTTGATACCGCCTTTGAAAATAATGTCCGTAGGTGGAGGGATGGGGATCATGTTTTCTGCTTGGGTCATGCGGCCCCCTTTGGCGCATAATCTTTTTTATTGGAGATTTGCAGCGCTTCAGCGGCCGGGTTGATCATCCAGTTAAACAAGGTGCTGGCAAAGAGAAGGCCGGCAAAAACGGTGGCCAGATAAAATCCAACCCGCATATCACCTTGACCAAAAACATCGCTCACATAGGCCATGGCCAGAGGTCCAAGGGCGGCAGCGACGGCGGTGAAAAATAAAATTAACCCAGCCACAGAGCCATGATCGGCTTTGGTAAAGCAGCTAATACCCTTGGAGTTCAAGGTGGGATAAATCATCGACATGAACAGGCCGGAAAGAGGCAATAGAAAAACTGCAACCTGTTGACCGAACAAAGCACTAAACAGGAAGCAGGCAAAAATAATTGCAGAAAAGACCACCATGACCACGGCCCAATGGACCCTTTGTAATATCCAAATGCCCAAAAACCGCCCAAGAGCGCGCAGGACAAAAAACACCATGACCGCATAGGCCGCAAAAAGCATGGCAATTTCTGAACCTTGAAAACCGTCCAAAAAGCTTGGCAGCCAAACGAAAATAGCAACTTCTGACGCCACATACATGGC
>WFQB01000034.1 GCA_015487305.1 Parvularculaceae bacterium
CATTTCCCAACAACGGAAATTCAAACCAGATTGCAAAAATCCGGCGAGCGCTATACGCCCATGCCGGATATTCTCGACGGTTATATCCCAAGCACTACCAAGGTTAAGCTGTCATGGTCACCGCTTAAAGGCGTTGATCCGCAATCTCTGCTCGATAGTCTAAGGCGCTATCCTTATGGCTGTACGGAGCAATTAACCTCATCGGCTTGGCCCTTATTATATGTGGACAAGCTGGGCGGCCTTGTGGATGCCGATGCTGAGCGGGAGTTGCGCCCACGGGTGCAGGAAGCGATCAATAAAATCCTTGATCGGCAAAGCCCTGACGGTGCCTTTGGTCTGTGGCGGGCGGGAGATCGCTATGCTACGGGTTGGATAGGCGTTTATGTGACAGACTTCCTCTATCGCGCCAAAGAGGCCGGTTATGCTGTACCCGATGAAGCCATGGATCGTGCCTATGAGGCATTGCAAAATCTGACCAGGCCAACAGGTTATATCGGCGTTTCCTATCAGTTGCGGGTGGCGCATGGCTCTGTATGGGCTGACAAAACCGAAGATCTGCGCCGCCGCACATCGGCCTATGCGTTTTATGTTCTGGCCCGTCAGGGCCGGGCGGATATGTCGGATTTGCGCTATTTTCATGACAATCATCGCGATAAAATAAAAAGCCCGCTAGCGCGTATGCATTTGGCCGCAGCTTTGGCGCAAATGGGCGATCGTGCCCGCGCGCGCGACAGCTTCAAGGCTGTTGAAAAAACTGTAGGCTATGACAATACCGGCAATTATTATCAGTCCCCCTTGCGCGATTCTGCGGCGATGCTGGCAATCGCGGCGGATCTTGGCAATGACGATCTGATTGAAAAGTTTGCCGAAGATATGGACAAAAGGATGAAAAAAGAATCCCGCCTCAACACGCAGGAAAAAGCCTTTATCTTGCTGGCGGCAGCGCGGATGATTGAACGCGCGGGTCCCGTCACTATTAAAATGGGCGAAGAGGTTTTGTCCGGCAAATTGCCATCCATCATGCTTTCCATTGATGAGCTTGGCCAAAGCAGTTTCGTCAATGCTGGCGATGGCGGGGTGTTTAGAACCCTGTCGATTTTTGGTGTTACCAAGCTTGCGCCCCCTGCAGAGGAAAAAGGCTTCTGGCTTGATAAAACCATCTACACCATGGAAGGCGATCAGGCGCTTTTGTCGGAAGTTTCGCAAAATGACCGCTTTATCATTCGCCTTAAAGGGCAGCCTGGTGATTTCCGCGATCATCCAGTTATGCTTGTCGACTTATTGCCTGCCGGCTTTGAAATTGAATCGATTATCCGACCCGAAGATGCGGGTGATAATGGTCCCTATAGCTGGCTTGGGGATATTTCTCGCGGCAAAGTGGCAGAGGCGCGCGATGATCGTTTTGTGGCTGCGATAGATGTTATGCGCTATCGCGGGGATGAGCTAAGTGGCCGCTTCACTTTCGCCTATATTGTACGGGCGGTCACTCCGGGCAAGTTCACCGTGCCGGGGGCTGTGGTTGAAGATATGTATCGCCCCGGGGTCTATGCCCGCACGGAAACCAGCGCGCTTGTCATCAATGAAGCGCCCTAAACTTGGCGGACAGGAGAGCTTGGGCCATGGCTTTTGCGACTGGCAGAAAAACAGGCTGGCCATGGGCTAAGTCCCGATGGCTGGCGCTTGTTTTTGGCGGGCTGATGTTTGCCATTGTCGGAATTTTTATCCTCGACCGATTGTTCCCGCCGCCTATTGATAAGATTAAGATTAGCACCATCATCACTGACCGCAATGGCGCTTGGCTTCATGCGTTTACCATTGACGATGATGGCGAGCGCCGATGGCGTTTGAAAGCCGAACTTGAAGATATCGATCCGGTGTTCATTGAGCGCCTTATCGCGATTGAGGATAAACGCTTTTGGGACCATAAGGGCGTTGACCCGATTGCAGTGTTGCGGGCAATGCGCTCCATGCTGGCCTCTGGTGAAATTGTTTCCGGCGCCTCGACCATCACCATGCAGACGGCGCGCCTGCTGGAGCCCCGGCCACGCAATCTTGGTTCTAAATTCGTTGAAATGCTGCGCGCTTTGCAATTGGAAGCGCGCCTCAGCAAGCATGAAATTCTCGAGCTTTACCTTACTTACACTCCCTATGGCGGCAATCTTGAAGGAGTGCGTGCCGCCAGCATTACGTATTTTGGCAAAGAGCCGGGGGCTTTGAACGACGCCGAGCAGGCTTTGCTCATCGCTTTACCGCAAGCGCCCGAAGCACGCCGCCCAGACCGGCGACCACAAAATGCCCGCATCGCTCGCGCCGAGATTTTATCTAAACTCAAGGCCCGCAAATTGATTAAAGCCGATTTGTTCGCTGAGGCCAAAGCCGCCCCAGTGCCCATAAACAGAAAACCCTTCCCAAGACAGGCCCTCCATGCAGCCTATGAATTGCGGCGGCAGGCAGAAGGCGGCGATGTCAGATCAACCCTTGATAAAAACTTACAAAGCTATGGGGAATTATTGGCGCAGGAATTTTCCGCAACATCCGGTGATGATGCCAGCATGGCGATTTTGGTGATTGAAAACCAATCAGGTGCGGTGCGCGTGCATGTGGGCTCGGCAGGCACAAATTTGCAAGGGGGCTGGATTGATATGACCCGCGCTTTGCGCTCGCCCGGCTCAACCTTAAAACCTTTCATCTATGGCATAGCCTTTGATGATGGCATGGCTTCCACCAAAACCCTGATTGATGACGCGCCTTATACCTTTGGCACATACCGTCCGGAAAATTTCACCCGCGCCTTTCACGGTGATGTCAGCGTCGAGGAAGCCCTGCAACATTCCTTAAATGTGCCAGCCGTATTGGCCCTCGACCAAATTGGCCCGCGCCGTTTTGTCTCGCTGATGGAAGGCACAGGGGTGACCATGGCCGTGCCCAAACGCGCCGATGACAAGGCAAGCCTCGCCATTGCCCTTGGCGGGGTCGGGGTTAGTGGCCGCGATCTGGCAACGCTTTATCGGGCGCTGGCCAATGACGGGCAGGTTAAGCCTTTATTCTGGCGTGAAG
Organism: Parvularculaceae bacterium; assembly: GCA_015487305.1. Classification (GTDB taxonomy): domain Bacteria; phylum Pseudomonadota; class Alphaproteobacteria; order Caulobacterales; family Parvularculaceae; genus S012-90. Next base: position 3,058 of record WFQB01000034.1, read on the forward strand.
CGATGACAGATGAAAAAGCCTATCAGTTTCTAACCCCGCAAACCGCAAACCGCATTGGCGAAATTATGCGTATGGCCCCGGCGCCACAAGGGCGCGCGCCCTCGGCTTTAAGCGTCTCCGCGCCCAAGGTGGCGTTCAAAACCGGCACATCTTATGGCTATCGCGATGGGTGGAGTGCTGGTTTTACCGACCGTTACACAGTGATTGTCTGGACCGGCCACGCCAATGGCACGCCGCGACCGGGGGTCACCGGGCGCGAGGCGGCCCTGCCAGCATTATTTGCTATATTTGACCGTCTGCAATCAGCAGAAGAAATTTCAGACCTGCCGATCGCTGCTTATCATGAAGGCGAATTCGCCACCGGCACCGGCCTTGCCCGCATGACCCCGCGCAAAGCCTCTTTGCCGCCAGAAATCGTCTTTCCGGAAAATGGCGTTGAATTATTACTGACTGAGCGCGCCAAGGAGCAGGGCTTCGTGTTCTCAGCCCGCGGCGGCGCCGGTCCCTATCAATGGTATGTGGACGGCAAGCCCGTCAGGATTGACAGCTTGCAAAAAAGACCGGTCTGGCGCCCAAGTGAAGGTGGTTTTTACAAAGTGACCGTGGTCGACCAGCGCGGCATAAAGGCGCGCTCGGATATAGTGCTGCGGTGAGGGAGTAGGGTCCCACTGTTTGTTATTTCAAAAAAGAAACCAACTCATCGAAGAGGAGCAAGGCGTCCTTCGACAGGCTCAGGATGAGACCTTGCGTGCCGCAGGAAAAAGCTGCCCCCTAGACCGGGTCTTTTTTTGCTAGAGAGGCTTGGATTTCTGCGATGGCTTCTTCTTGCGAGAACTTGCGCACGGCGGCGACTTCGCGGGCCATGCGTTCCTGAGCTGCTTCAAATAATTGCCGTTCCGAATAGCTTTGTTCGGGCTGCTCGGCAGAGCGGAACAGGTCGCGCACTACTTCGGCTACTTGCTTGATGCTGCCGGAATTGATCTTGGCTTCATATTCCTGCGCCCGGCGGCTCCACATGGTGCGTTTGATACGGGCGCGCCCTTGCAAAAGCTCAATCGCTTTGTCGATTTGTTCCGGCGTGCATAAATGGCGCATACCACTGGGGGAGGCGCGCTCCAAAGGCACGCGCAGGATCATTTTTTCATGCGCAAAATTGATCACATAAAGCTGGATGGTCATGCCGGCAATGGATTGCTCTTCCTTGGCGGTGACGGTGCCAACACCATGGGCGGGGTAAACGATTTGCTCATTTACTTTGAAAGTAATATCCGGCTTTGAGGGCACCGGTCTTGCCTGTCTACGAATAGAGCGCGGCAATGGCGCTTTGGCAATGGCGTTGGATGGGGCAGGCACTGGTTCTTCCTTCTTCTTCACTGGAGGATTTTTATCCGTTGCTTTGGTCGCTTTTGGTGCGGCCTTTGAAGGATTCCGTTTAGCGGGTTTTGCAGTTGGAGTGCCAGCTTTTTTTGTGGCTGTTTTGGTGGGTGCTTTTTTCGGTGCGGCTTTCTTGGTGGCGACCTTCTTTGCGGGCGCTTTTTTTACCGTTGCCTTTTTTGTAGCCTTCTTTTTGGCTGGCGTTTTTTTAGCTGTCGCTTTTTTCGCCGGAGCCTTTTTCACGGCTGTTTTTTTAGTGGCGGTTTTTTTGACGGTTTTCTTC
>WFQB01000035.1 GCA_015487305.1 Parvularculaceae bacterium
GTATATTTCTTGTTGAAAATCTGATTCCTTATTGCCATCCTTCGAGGCTGGCCTTCGGCCAGCACCTCTGGATGAGTGTGGTTCTTTTTTGATAATGGGTGCCCTCAGCCAAAACTGACCGAAGGCAGTTTTGACCTCTCCCAAAGGGAGAAGTGGGAGCGGAATTGGATCGTTTTTACTTATTTCTGAAAACTCGCTAATCCTTCAATCCAATCTCCGCGAGGCGCTCTTGCAAAAAGCCGTCGGCGGTGATGTCTGGCATTTCCTTGCCATCGCGATAGCGGTCGATGCAGGCGAGCATGGCTTCGCTATGGGGGTGCATGAAAAACGGCATGGAATAGCGAGGCTCATTGGGGCCATCGGGGTTGACCACGCGGTGGGTGGTGGCCGGAATGTGATTATTGGTGATGCGGGCGAGCATATCCCCGGCGTCAACAATCAGGGCATTGGGAGAGGCCTCGACGGGGAGCCATTTGCCATCGCGGTCGAGTAATTCAAGGCCGCTGGCCGAAGCGGCCACTAGCAGGGTGATGAGATTGATATCCTCATGGGCGGCGGCGCGCACGCAATGGGGGTCTGTGCCTTCTGGAATGGGCGGGTAATGCAGCAAGCGCATAATCGAATTGCCATTTGTCGCAAGGCGTTTGAAATAATCAGTATCGACGCCAATGGAGGGGGCCAGCGCTTCCAGCATGACTTGCCCGGCATTTTCCAGCGCCTGATAAAGGGCGAGAAAGGTTTCGCGAAAGCCTTCCGGTTTTTCCGGCCAGACATTCATGGGATAGATTTTGGCGAGCGGGTCTTTTGAATCAAATTCCTGCCCTACATGCCAGAACTCTTTTAAATCGGGATAGCGATTGCCCTTGGCATGTTCGCGCCCGAAGGGGGTGTAGCCGCGCTGAAAATCTGTGCCGACTATATATTGGTTTTTTTCTTCTTCCGGCAGGGCGAAAAATTCGGCGGAAAGATCATAGGCCCGCTGCAGCATGTCCATATCAATGCCGTGATCATTGAGGACGATAAAACCGAAATGTTTGAAACCGAGATAAAGCTCTTTTTGGAACTTATCCCGCACGGCAGCATCACCGGAGGTATAGGCGGATAGGGACAGCTCTGGCACTTTATCCAATTTCATTTCAGTCATATTTCTTGTCTTTCCTGTTTAAATCCCCCTTTTCCTGCCCTGCCACAGCAAAAAAGACAAGGCCGGGAATGGGGCTGATCTTGTAGCGCGGCGCAGTTTAGGGCAGATGTGGGGGTCTGTTTTTGTCATAGATCAAAGGAGCCGAAAATGGCCGATACCCGCCCCAATGAGTTTCTCTCCAACGAAGTCCTCATCGCCCGCCGTAATGAGGCATGCCCGAGAGGTCTGCCTTCAAAATCAGGGATTTACGCTGAAAAGGCCGAAGGGGCAGAGCTTTGGGATGTTGAGGGCAAGCGCTATATCGACTTTATTGGCGGTATTGGTGTACTCAATGTCGGCCATCGCCACCCGAAAGTGCAAAAGGCTATTCACGAACAGGCCGATAGGCTGGTCCATACCTCCTTCGGGGTTGCCCAATATGAGCCCTATGTGGCGCTGGCGGAGCGGCTAAATGCGCTGGTGCCGGGCAAGGGGCCTTATAAATCCATGTTTTTAAACACTGGCACGGAAGCCACCGAGCAGGTTTGTAAATTTGCCCGGCGCATTACCGGACGGCCCGGGCTTATTGCTTTTGAGGGGGCCTTTCATGGCCGCACCCTTTTGGCCACGGCGCTGACCGGTAAATCCGCGCCCTATAAAATCGGCTTTGGGCCTTTTCCGCCGGATGTTTATCATGCGCCATACCCGAACGACTATCTTGGCAAGTCGAGTGAGTATTGCCTGCAGCGGATGCAGGATTTGTTTGAGACCTCCATTCGTGCCTGTGATGTGGCGGCGATTATTATTGAACCGGTGCAGGGTGAGGGTGGGTTTATTCCGGCACCTTCTGAGTTCATGCAGGGCTTGCGCAAGATTTGCGATGAGAACGGGATTTTATTGATTGCTGACGAGGTGCAGACCGGATTTGCCCGCACGGGTAAAATGTTTGCCATTGAGCATTCCGGGGTGGAGCCTGATTTTCTCGTATGTGCCAAATCCATTGCCGGGGGCATGCCTTTATCGGCGGTGATTGGGCGGGCTGATTTGTTTGACCAGATTGATCCGGGCGGCATGGGCTCGACCTATGGAGGTAACCCGATTTCCTGCGCGGCGGCTTTGGCGGTTCTGGATGTGATTGAAGAAGAAGGACTGATTGCCCGCGCTGAAGAAATTGGCGCAAAGCTGGAAGCGCGCTGGCTTGAAATGCAAAAGGGTGTCGCCAAAGGCCTGTTCGGGGATGTGCGGCGGGTTGGCGCTATGGCGGCAGTTGAGATTGTTACCGATGGTGATGCGGGCAAGCCCAATGGCGCGGCGGCGGCGGATATCCAGACCCGCTCTCGGGACAATGGATTGATATTTTTGACCGCAGGCAAAAAAGCCAATGTCATTCGCACCCATGTGCCTTTAGTGGCCAGCGATGCTATTATTGATGAGGGGCTTGATATTCTTGAAGCGGCGGTAAAGGCGCATATTGCCGGATGAGCGAATTTGCTGTCCCGCCGCCGGTCCAGCCTGTTGTGCCTGTGAGCGATGGGCGCGATTTTCCGGTGCGGCGGATTTTTTGCATTGGCCGCAATTATGCTGATCATGTTGCGGAAATGGGCGGGGATTTAAAAACGACCCCGCCGACATTTTTTACCAAGCCAAGCGATGCGGTTTTTTCTGGCGGTGAGGTGCCTTATCCTTTAGCCACCAAAGATTTGCATTTTGAGGGCGAGCTGGTGGTGGCTCTAAAAAGTGGTGGACAGATGCTGCCGCTCGAAAAGGCGGCGGATGCGATCTTTGGGTTTGCCGCTGGGTGCGATCTGACGCGGCGTGATTTGCAGGCTATTGCAAAGCAACAAAGAGGGCCATGGGATGTGGCCAAGGCATTTGATAGCAGCGCCGGGGTGGGGGTGATAACGACCGCCAAGCAATGGCAAGTGACGGAGCAGAAAAAGCTGTGCCTGTTTTGCAATGGGGAAGAAAAGCAAAATGCTTTTTTGTCGCAGATGATATGGTCGGTGCCGGAAATAATTGCCAATCTATCCAGGCTGTTTGCGCTAAAAGCGGGAGACCTTATTTTTACTGGCACGCCCGCGGGTGTTGGTGCTGTCATGGCGGGCGACACTATTAGTGTTGAGGTGGATGGTTTGCTCCCATTGAAATTTCAAATTGCCGGAAAATAGAAATTCATGATAAAATGTCGCAGGGCGGGCTTTTATAGAGATGAGCGACATTATTATCAGACAATCGAAGAACAGCGATATTGCTGCCATTACGCGTATCTATAAAGATGCGGTTCTGCATTCTTGTGCCTCATGGGAATGGGTGGCGCCTGATGAGAAAGAAATGACAAACCGTCGCGATGAAATTCTCGCCAAGGGCTATCCCTTTATTGTAGCGGAGAAAGCAGGCGTAGTTGTTGCTTATGCTTATGCGGGGGCGTTTCGTGATCGTGCTGCCTATGCGCCCTTGGTGGAAAATTCGATCTATGTGGATCGTGGCCATCGCTATCAGGGTATTGGCCGAGCCTTGCTGAAAGAGCTTATCAAGATATGTGAAGAAATGGGGTATCGCCAGATGATTGCTATGATTGGCGATGACGAAAAGGCGTCATCTATCGCTTTGCATGAGGCTTGCGGGTTTAAGGTCAAAGGAACATTGCCCGGAGCCGGATGGAAGCATGGGCACTGGATGGAATTAGTGATGATGGTGCGGCCTTTGGGCGAGGGGGTCGAAACGGCACCAGTGATTGTGTCTTTGGATTCCAGAAGGGAAAAGAAAAACTGATGCGGGCGCCGGTGGTTATAACAGGCAATGAAAGCAAGGCTGAAATTTATCAAAGGCTGGAAAAGGAAATTCTTGCGGTTTTAGATGGCGAGCCTCATCTGATTTCCCGTATGGCAACTATCGCCTGCCTGCTGCATGATGCCTTTGAGCATCATATCTGGACCGGCTTTTATATGGTCGATGGCGAAAATGGTGATGAATTGGTGGTCGGCCCCTATCAGGGCACGCTTGGTTGTTTGCGCATACCCCTCGGTAAGGGTGTATGCGGGGCGGCAGCGCAAGAGGGCATGACGCAGATCGTGAAAAATGTGCATGATTTCTCGGGGCACATTGCTTGTGATGCCCGCTCGGTGAGTGAGATTGTGGTGCCGGTTTTTGACAAGGATAGAAAGCTGATCGCCGTGTTGGATATTGATAGCGATGTGGAAGGCAGTTTTGATGAGGTCGACAAGCAGGCTTTGGAGAATCTTCTGGCGAAGGTTTTTGCTGTTTGAGTGCTGTTATAAGGTCCGGCGTTTAATCTCCCATACCCATATGTTCTTCCATAGATGAAACCCGCAAGCGGGCTTTGGCGGACTCAATTTCACGGCGCAATTCTACCGGATTATCAAGATTGGGTAATTCAATCACACCAACACCGGTGCCGCGTAAAATTATCTTGCCATAGCCAAAAACCCGACCCAGCACGGATTGTTCCATTTGAATTTCTTCGAGCTTGTTGAGGCTGACCTCTTTGGTACTGCGCGCGATGAGGCCGGTCTTGAAGACAAAGCGAAAGCTGGTGACTACAATTTCGGTGGTCCAAAGATAGATAAGGTGATTGAGCAACAGGATGGAACCAATGAAAAGAGAGAAAAATGACATCCAATAGCCAATTTTCAATTCTTCAAACGGTACCTCTTTGATGTTTTGTCCTGCTGCCAATACAACCAGCGGCGCAAGGCCGAGCAGGAACCAGAAAGTTGGGGCCACATGGAAGGTCCAGTTGAAATGCGCTCGCAGGACAACATCTTCGTTCTCGGCCAATGTTTGTGAAACGTAACTCATTCTTCCCCACCTTGCTGTATTGCGCTTTTTCTTAAAACCCCACGCCACATACTCTATCACAGATATGGGGTGGGCAAAACCGCTTGCCAAGACTATTGTGTGTGTTTTGCTGAGGGCTGGGATGTTTTTCCAGTCAGTTCAGTAAAAAGCGCGATAAACCAAAGGGTTAAGTGGGGTTGCCTTGTGGGGTTGTGCGCTGAATCAGCTTTATTTCCCATAAGGGATTGCTTGCCGGGCCGCTCAAGTCAGGCTAGAGCATTTTCCTCGCCAACCCAATCAACAAAACCAACACAAAACAACAAAAGAAGTAATTTTAAATTTTATGGCCAATCACCAATATATTTATCACATGCAAGGGCTGACGAAATCTTACGGCTCCAAGAAAATTCTTGAAGATATTCATTTGCAATTTTTTCCCGATGCCAAAATCGGCATTGTCGGGGTTAATGGTTCGGGTAAATCGACCTTGCTTAAAATCATGGCCGGGATCGACAAGGAATTTAATGGCGAAGCGTGGATCGCTGACGGGGCCAAGGTGGGCTATTTGCCGCAAGAGCCGCAGCTCGATCCCAATAAAACCGTGTTTGAAAATGCCTGTGAAGGGGTTTGGGAAATCAAGGACAAGATCAAGGCCTTTAATGATGTCTCCATGCAGATGGCGGAAGATTATTCCGATGAATTGATGGAGAAAATGTCGGCTTTGCAAGAAGAGATCGATGCCGCCGATGGCTGGGATATTGATAGCAAGGTGGAAATGGCCATGGAGGCTTTGCGTTGTCCGCCGGGAGATTGGAAGGTTGATAATCTGTCAGGCGGGGAAAAGCGCCGGGTGGCACTGGCAAAACTGCTTTTATCGAAGCCGGATTTGATGCTGCTTGATGAACCCACCAACCATTTGGATGCGGAAAGCGTGGCGTGGTTGGAGAACTATCTCCACACCTATCCCGGTGCGGTGATTCTCGTCACCCATGATCGTTATTTCCTCGACAATGTTACCGGCTGGATTTTGGAACTGGATCGCGGGCAAGGTATTCCTTATCAGGGCAATTATTCCTCATGGCTGGAACAAAAAGCCAAACGCCATGAGCAAGAAAAACGCGAAGAGCAAAGTCGCAAAAAATCTCTGTCGCGGGAAGTGGAATGGATCCGCTCTAGCCCTAAAGCCCGGCAAGCCAAATCCAAAGCGCGGATCCAATCTTATGAGGAATTGGTCAATCGCGCCGGTAAGGCGGAGATTTCGCTGGCGCAAATTCAAATTCCGCCGGGGCCGCGCCTTGGGGGCATTGTGATAGAGGCGGAAAATCTCTCCAAGGGGTTTACCGACAAGCTACTGATTGATGGTCTGTCTTTCAAATTGCCGCCGGGGGGGATTGTCGGGGTGATTGGTCCCAATGGTGCCGGTAAAACCACCCTGTTCAAAATGCTGACCGGACAGGACAAGCCGGATTCTGGCGCGCTTCGTGTCGGGGAGACGGTGAAAATGGGCTATATTGACCAGACCCGTGAAAACCTGACCGATAGCAACACCGTATGGGAGGAGATTTCCGGCGGCCTTGATGTGGTGATGCTGGGGGAAAAGCGCGAGATCAATTCGCGCGCCTATGTGTCATGGTTTAATTTCAAGGGCGGGGACCAGCAAAAGAAAGTCGGCGATCTGTCTGGGGGTGAGCGCAATCGTGTGCAGCTTGCCAAAATGCTAAAAGAGGGGTCGAATCTGTTACTGCTTGATGAACCGACCAATGATCTTGATGTGGATACATTGCGGGAGCTGGAATATGCGCTGGATGATTTTCCCGGCTGCGCCGTTATCATATCTCATGATCGCTGGTTTCTTGACCGCATTGCCACCCATATTCTCGCCTTTGAGGGTAATTCCCATGTGGAATGGTTTGAGGGCAATTATGCCGATTATATTGAGGATAAAAAGCGCCGCCTTGGTCCTGATGCGGATGTGCCCAAGCGGATCAAATATCGCAAGGCTGAGCGATAGGTAAGGTTTGGCGTTAAGCATAGGATTTGTCTTCCCGCTCAACCGCCCTATGATGAGAGACTATGCCACCGGGATTAGACCATAGCCTGAATATCCTGAAAGCCGCCGGCGAGGAATCGCGTTTGCGGCTTTTGCTGCTTTTACGCGCTGGAGAATTGACGGTCAGCGAGTTGACGCAGGTTTTGGGGCAAAGCCAGCCAAGGGTTTCTCGACATTTGAAAATCCTATCCGATGCCGGACTTGTTGAGCGTTATCGTGAAGGGGCATGGGTTTTTTACCGCCTTGCGGACCATACCCAAGATTGGGCGACAATTGCGCCTATGGTTGAGGCATTGGCGGCTTGCGATGATCGAACGCTGGTGCGTGATGCTGAGCGTTTGGGGCAGGTGCATATCGCCCGGGCACAGGTGGCGGCGGCTTATTTTGAGGATAATGCTGCAGAATGGGATGAATTGCGCAAATTACATCTGCCGGAAGAAGATATTGAAAAAGCCATGCTGCAACTGGCTGGAGATGGTCCGGTTGAGCATTTCATCGATCTTGGCACTGGCACCGGGCGGATGCTGGAAGTTTTTGCAGATTTCTACGAGCACGGGGTTGGCTATGATTTATCCCGCGAAATGCTGGCCATTGCCCGGGCCAATCTGGAAAAAGCGTCCCTAAGCTCGGCGCGTTTGCGGCAGGGGGATTTGTTCTCGCTGCATGGGGAAGAGGGGCAGGCGGATTTTGTCTGCATGCATCTGGTGTTGCATTTTCTTGGCGATCCGGGGCGGGCGGTGCGCGAAGCTGCGCGCCTGCTAAAGCCCGGCGGCAGGCTTTTGATTGTCGATTTTGCCCCCCATGAATTGGAATTTTTACGGGAGAAACATGCCCATCGTCGTCTTGGGTTTTCTGATGAAGAAGTCACAAGCTGGATGAAACAGGCGGATCTTCGTATGACAGATGGCACAACACTGGCTCCGAATATTCGCGCCAAAAAGGGCGAGGATAAATTGGCGGTTAAGTTATGGCTATGCACCAAAGGCAAATCGGGGGCGAAGAAAAAATGATTTTTCCGGATAGGCTATAATGACTTTATGGGAACGCATTCAGGCGCTGCTTTCGGCGGCCCATGAGCATACGCTTGGTGCTTTGATGGAAGTTCTGGCCGAGCGCCGTCGCCGTCGGGACGAGGCGGCTTTTTCTATCGCGCTGATTGCCCTATCGGCCAAGTTGGCCAAAGCTGATGGTGTTGTCACTGACGAAGAGATTGAGGCTTTTCGAAAGTTTTTTACCTATCCCCCCGAACAAGAAAGCAAGGTGTCGATGATTTATCGCCTGGCCATGGAGGATATTGCCGGGTTCGATATGTATGCGCGGCAGGTGGGGAAATTATTTCGTGAAGAGCCGGGCATTTTGGAAGATGTACTTGACTGTCTGTTCCATATTGCCCTTGCTGATGGGGAATTACACCCCGATGAAATGACCCTTTTGCGGGTGGCGGCGGATGCTTTCAAGCTGGGGCCGCGCCAATGGCGGCGGGTTTTGGCTGGCCATATGGGGACAGGCAGTGATGACCCTTATGCAATTTTGGGGCTCGACCCGGATTGTTCTGATCAGGCATTAAAGCAGGGCTATTTGAAACTGGCCAAGGACCACCATCCGGACGCACTAATGGCTAGAGGGGTTCCAGCAGAATTGGTCAAGATTTCCCAAGGGCGCATGGCCGTAATCAACGCCGCCTATGAAAAGGCTCTTGCTGAACGGGCGCAAATGGCCGTGGAAGAATCATCCCCGCCACCTGCTGCGGGCTGAATTTTGCTGGGTAATACACGCCGAGGATGAAACTTTGGTGAGAAAGCCCAAGAAAAAAGCCTCTTGCTCTAGCCCTGAACCGAGATTTGCGGTTATGCTTGTGCTTATGGTGCAAGATACAAAACATATTATTGTAAAACCAGCCAGCCCGCCATTGGCGGATGAAGAGGTTTTGGCCAATCGGAAATTTGTCGCTTTCCTGCGCGCCTTTTTTGCTAAATTATTTGATGTGGCGCTAGTCTTGGTGGTTTTGCTGGTGACATTGCTAACAATTGTGTTTTTTGCCCTTATCACCCCTCTGGTCATGTTGTTTTCGCTGCTAATTAAAAAATCGCCCCATAATACTGGCTGGAAAACGGCTGATGCTGGCTGATCGTTGTTTGGCGGGGCCTTAATTTCTGGAAATTTTGAAGGACACTCCTTATGCTAGGGCTTAAAGGAGATATGCTTTATGTCCGCCCCCAATTTTCCATCCCTTTTTGATGTTTCAAAACAATCGCTTTTGGCGATTGCTATTTATTCGGGGTTGATGCTGGTTGGTAATCTCGTCTGGGAATTTGCCCATATGCCGCTTTACACATTATGGGAGGAGGGGACCAAGACGCAGATTATTCTCTATGGTCTTCACTGCACGCTTGGCGATGTGATTATTGCGTTTTCTTCTTTAATTATCGCTTTGTTGATAACCGGGCGGCGCGAATCTTGGCTATCCTCAATGCTGGCTTTCAAAAGAACGGTTTATCTC
>WFQB01000036.1 GCA_015487305.1 Parvularculaceae bacterium
CACCAATTTGGCCGGAATTCAGGGGGCTGGGTCACAGTGTGCAGACAATAGCTTAGGTGGCGCATGGCGCCATCTAAGCGTTTCGCTTTATCTTACTATTCCTCTTCCGTGGCCCCTTCGTAGCCCAATTCTTCAGCTTTATCGCGCCAGACGTCTGATATTTTCTCGCTCTTCGGGACAAAAAATCCATAATAAAAAAAGCGGCAAATTTCATAGCAAGCTTGCCCGTCCCCGTGGAGAGCGGCTTCTAAATAGTAAGAAAACGCATTCTCTAAATTCTTTTTACCAAGCTCCTCATGTTCGAAAAATTTGCCTAATTCTAGCATTGCATCGGTGTTGCCAGCGTCGGCAGCTTGCTTCCAAAACTCGATACCTTTCTCAAGGTCTTGCTCAAAGTGGCGGCCATGAAAGTACCAACTCCCGAGCGCATACATGGCATCCGAAGAGCCGACCTTAACCGCTTTTTCGAGCAACGCCACTGCTTTTTCAAAGTCCGGATTCTTGCCTTTCGCGGCCTTTAAGGCTTGTTTGTAATAGTCATTTTCTTCCATTTGGCACTCGTCCTTTTCGCCAATCGCATTTAGCAACTGACTTCGCCGTCTGCGTTGGTCGAACAGGTAACTTCTCTCGTGATCCTGGACCCGGTCGATGAAATCTCCGCCGTCACGCTTCCATCTTGTAAGCGCACATTGTCGCATACTAGGCCATGCTTGTGGCCTCTATTCACACCCCGCAAAATCATTTGCCCGGCAGCTTCGAAAAGAAGAAAGACCCCACAAACTCGTCATGATCGCCATTTGCAGAAAGCTTATCGTATGGAAAAACAAAAACGCATTGACACAGTTGCTACAGCGCAGTAGCGCTATTGCTCAACATTTCCTTATTAAGGCGATTTCGATCTCAAGTCCTTTATAATGATCGTCAATCGACTTTATCACGATCAAAAGATCACACAACGCTACCAATGATGATTCAGAATCAACAGTAAGAAGTACTCTCATAGACTTCCAACTCGAAATCTGCTCCGCCATACAGAACTGATCAATAACCCCGTTCCAGCTGGGGTGCCATTCAGAGTCAATTTCTTTTAAAAAAGCAGATTGCATCAACTCTACCTCGGCATCTGATGACAAATGAATCAAGATATCCTTGCGTGCTGCATCCGCATTAAAATCAGGGATGCCTGCAATGATTTCGCTATCATGATCAGGGTAAATCTTTTGGTATCTTATCATTCTTAAGGTACTCCCACGCCAAACTCTCGCACCACAAAAAATATGACTGATAAGGATTCATACTTAGATATGCTTTTCCACCTGATCCACAATAATTCTAACGGGTGATTTATTTGCTGAAACCTGATTAGGCATCCCAACTCCATACCCCTTATATCACACCAACTCAAACTGGTAATTGCGAACCAGTAGGTGCGGGAAAGTTTTGAAACATATGCCCCCTTCGCGGCCCCTTCGATTAATTCACCATTAACGCGCCCGATATCCGAGGACATAATAGCTTCAGCAAGAATAGAGGTTGCATAACGAACCGGAACCCGGCGTTTATAGTGCCAGCACCCATTCTTGAATCGCAATTATCTGTTCGCTTTCAAACACGCCTCTGTGCCACGTTTTGAGGCACGAAATTGAGACAATAGCAAGAACCTGACGAGAGAAACCCCGCCAAGAGCTTGTTTTTATTGGCATTTTTGGAAACTTGTCTGGAGCGGGCGATGCGATTCGAACGCACGACCCTCACCTTGGCAAGGTGATGCTCTACCCCTGAGCTACGCCCGCGCTACCAGTCAAGAAACCTGTATAAACCGCAAGAACGGGTAAAGTGCAAGAGGAAAGTTTGCCCTGCGCGGGACGCTTGCGAGGGTTCTGGCTTTTTCCGGGGGTAAACCACGAATAAGGGCCGTTTTTTGCTGTAAATTCCCCTATATGGCCCTGCTCAGCACCCTTAAAGTGGGCTATCTTCTAGTCTGTTTTTGCCTTTTTAATGAAGCTAATCCTGCCATGCCGATTTCCCGCCTGCAATTATTTGCCCTGCTTGACCAAATGGGCATTGCCCATGAAACCCGCGATCATGAGGCGGTTTTTACCGTGGCCGAAAGTACGCCGATTAAAGCTTCGATGCCCGGGGGGCATTCAAAAAACCTGTTTGTTAAGGACAAAAAGGGCGCGCTTATTCTGGTTACCGCATGGGCAGAAACGCCGATTGATCTAGTGGCTCTTGGTAAGCATCTTGGCGTTAAGGGGCGGTTATCTTTTGGCAAGCCGGATTTAATGCAGGCGGTTTTGGGGGTTGAGCCGGGCTCGGTCACGCCCTTTGCACTGGCCAATGAAAGCGCAAAGCAATTACAAAAAGTGATTATCGACAAGGCATTTTTTGGCTTTGAGCGGGTCTGGTTTCACCCGCTTGAAAACACCGCCTCAACCGCCATTTTACCCAATGATTTATTGAAATTCATGGAAGGTCTTGGGTTTCAGCCGGAGGTTCTGCCTTTGGCCCAAATCAAGCGCCCCCAAGCTTAAACTATCCATTGCAATTTATCCTCTGGCTCGCCATGTATCTGGTAAGCGCTTAATCTTTCAGGAGAAACAAATGTCTGACCTTATTGGTGGAAATTCGAGCCCACAGCCCGCCAGCGGTGCCAATGGGGCGGGGCTGATTAAAGATTCCAGTGTCGAAACTTTTATGGCAGATGTTGTCGAAGCCTCGACCAGAATGCCGGTGATTGTGGATTTCTGGGCAGAATGGTGCGGCCCCTGCCGCACATTGGGGCCGTTGCTGGAGGCCGCTATTATTGCCCGAAATGGCAAGCTCGCCATGGTTAAGGTTGATATTGATAAAAACCAGATGCTGGCCCAGCAATTACGCATTCAGTCCGTGCCCACCGTCATGGCATTTATCAATGGCCAGCCGGTTGACGGGTTTGCCGGGGCTTTGCCGGAAAGCGAAATTAATGCCTTTCTTGACCGGGTTGAGGCCGCCGCCGCGCAAGCGGGTGTTGCCGGTAATGCTGGCGGGATTGATTTAAAGGCGGCGATTGAAGCGGCCGAAAAAGCTTTTGACGATGGCGATATGGCGCAAGCGGGTAGCCTGTTTGGGCAAATCGCAGAACAGGCTGGCGATGATGAAACCATACGCATGCGGGCGCTGGCCGGGCTTGGGAAGTGCTATTTGCAAATGGACGAAATTGAGCAGGCCAAAGCAGTGCTCGACACTATTCCCGAAGACAAACGTGGCGAGGCCTCTATTGCGGGTGCTTTTGCGGCGCTTGCCTTGGCGCAATCCAAACCGGATGACAGCGCCTTGCAGGCCCTTGAAAAAGCGGCACAAGCAGCGCCCGATGATATGCAGGCACAATTTGATTTTGCCGAAGCGCTGATGGGAGCAAAAGATATGGCGCGCGCCAGTGATATTTTACTTGCGCTGATTGAAAAAGATCGTGAATGGGAAAACGGCAAGGCCAAAGAAAAGCTGCTGACGCTGTTTGAAGCGCTCGGGCCGAAAGATCCGCTTACATTGAAAGCGCGCCGTCGACTTTCGTCGATATTGTTTTCGTAAAATTTCTGCATAGGGAGCTTTTTAATGGCCGATAATCCAGAGTCCACCAAACCTTCGGCAAAAGGCGGTGATGTTGATCCAAAATTATTGGAAATTCTCGTCTGCCCGCTTACCAAAACACCCCTGCGCTATGATCGCGAAAAAGGCGAACTTATTTCCGACAAAGCCAAGCTCGCTTTTCCCATTCGCGACGGTATTCCAATTATGCTAGAAGCCGAAGCGCGCGTTCTGGATGATTAAAGAATGGACAGCAGGTTTTCAGGTGGCCGGCCAATGGCAGCCCTTTGGCCATGAATCGCAATAGGGCGCTCAATCAAATTTGAGTGCTGATGCATTGCTTCAAATAATTCCTTGTCACCAGCCTCTGCAAGCCCCAGCTCTTTATAAATAGCTTCATTGGTGCGCATCATATCCCGCGGCGAAACGCCCAATAGTTTGGCAATTTCTTTAATACGCGCAATCGCTGGTGGATTTTTCAAATATTCAACAATCTCCACCTCAGCGCCATTTTCCTGCAACAGGGCAAGACCCTGACGGGATTTTGAACAACGAGGATTATGCCAATATTCTATCATTTCTTTTCCTTGAAAATTTGAGACCGTTAATCAAAAGCCAGACGATAGCCGCCACTTTCTGTCAGCAAAATACTGACATTGGACGGGTCCGGTTCAATCTTTTGCCGCAAGCGATAAATATGGGTCTCCAGCGTGTGGGTGGTAACACCGGAATTATAACCCCAGACCTCATCCAATAATTTATCACGCCCCACAGGCCCACCGGCACGATAGAGAAATTTCAAAATTGACGTTTCTTTTTCAGTCAGGCGAATTTTTTTATTCTCTTTGGTAATCATCATTTTTACCGCTGGAGAAAATTGATACGGACCAATTCGAAAAACCGCATCTTCGCTTTGCTCGTGACTGCGCAAATGGGCGCGAAGCCGGGCCAGCAAAATTGAAAATTTAAACGGCTTGGTGACATAATCATTAGCGCCCGCATCCAGACCCAAAATTGTGTCGGCCTCAGTGTCAGCGCCGGTCAGCATGATGATCGGAGATTTAAAACCACCCTTGCGCATGACACGGCAGGCTTCGCGGCCATCCATATCCGGCAAGCCCACATCCAGCAGCACCAGATCAATATGGGCTTCGGCCTTAACCTTGGCGATGGCTTCAGCGGCATTTTCTGCCAGCTCCAGATTAAATTCATTATGGACGCTAAACTGGTCTGCCAGCGTGTCGCGTAATAGGGCGTCATCATCGACCAGTAATATTTTCTTGGCTCGTGTCATTAAACTCTCATTTCCATATTTATCGGGCCCATGTTTATCAGGCGACTATAGCGTGTATCGCTTGGGGGATAAGTGAAAAACAAGCCCTTGGCGAGCGTAAGCACAATATTGTGACCAAATGTGAGGTCTCTTTATAGACCATTTATAGACCATTTCACCCCTCACCAAATAGGCACAAATGACGGTTCTTTCTGACTATGGACAGAGGTCCACAGCACCGATAGTCTGAAATATAGTTAACGAGGAGGAGACCCCCATGAAATCAGTTTTTACGGCCCTTGCGGCCTTTTTTAGCGTTGTGGCTATGGCTTTTGCCCCAGCCAATGCCGAAACCATTGATACTAAAGGCTTTGGCGCGCTTACCTGCAATGCATTTTATGCCGGGCTTGAAAGCGCCCCGGAAGCCGAACGCGCAACCATTGTGTTTTCCGCAATTTCGTGGATTCAGGGGCATAATTCCGGTAAAAATACCGTTTTACCCGCTTCTGAACGCCGCGACCTCGATCAGCTTGATCATAATTATATTGCCGAACGCCTAGATGCCTTATGCGCCATCAACCCTTCTCAATATCTTTACATGATCGCTGAAATGCTTTTTCAGGAAATGCCCCTTATAAACCCGACCAGCAATTCCCTTGGGGTTTAAATTCGCTCCCCGAAAATGGCCGAACCTATGCGCACATGGGTAGCGCCCAATTGGGCGGCGATGTCATAGTCACCGCTCATACCCATACTTATTTCACGCAAACCCGCCCGACGTGCTAATTTTGCCAATAGGGCAAAATGCGGTGAAGGCGACTCATTGGCGGGGGGTATGCACATGAGGCCGACCACATTTAACCCATAGTGCTGCTGGCAATACTTTACAAAATCAACGGCCCGGCGCGGGTCAATGCCGGATTTTTGCGGCTCTTCGCCAGTATTGACCTGAACCAGTAAGGGGATGGATGGCGCACCTTTGGCGATTTCTTTTGCCAGCGCTGCGGCAAGTTTTTCCCGGTCCAGAGTTTCAATCACATCGAAAAGGCCAAGCGCCTGTTTGGCTTTATTGGTTTGCAGCGGGCCGATAAGGCGCAATTCAATATTTTTATGGGTTTTTCTCAGCATCGGCCATTTGCTTGCCGCTTCTTGGACTTTGTTTTCGCCAAACACATTTAGGCCAAGCTCCAAAGCCTGCTCTATTTTTTCCAATGCTTGCGTTTTGCTGACGGCGGTCAGGGTAATCTCTTCTAAGGGCCGTCCCGCTTCCAGACAGGCTTTCTTCAAGCGCTCGCGCACCATAGCAATATTGGCAGCAAGACCGATTTTGTGCGAAGATTTGTCCATGTCCAAAGTCATGCCCCCCTTTCACCAGAGACAGACGCATCTTGCAAGATGCGCGGAGCAAATGGCACGGCAAGGATTGTCCACATTGCCCTTTAATCGCCTGATAATGAGCGGTGAGGATGAAAGCCTTGATGACAAAATATTTGCAAGCCTGAACAATATGCCAGAAGCGGCCCGCCCTCATCTCGGGCTTATCTTTCGCCATTATGAATGTCGGCAAAGGCGAGAGCGGGCAATAGAGTTTGAAAAAAAATGTCGGGCGACGGGTGTTTTGTTTTTAATGGCTGCCGATGAAGAAATGGCGCTGGAGCTAAAGGCCGATGGCTTGCATTTGCCGGAATATTTGAGCGGGCAAATCGCGCCTGTAAAAACCCGCCATCCCAACTGGATTATTACAGCATCTTGCCATAGCGGCGCTGCCCTAAAACGCGCCGCCGCCACAGATCTTGCGCTGCTATCTCCCATATTCCCCACACAAAGCCATAAGAACGACCATGCTCTGGGCGCTGCAAATTTTTCGCGCCTTGCGCGGCAGCATCAAAAGCCTGTTTTTGCTTTGGGGGGAATAGACGAAGAAAACTGCCACAGCTTTTCAGGGGCTGCCGGTATTGCTGGCATTGGTTGTTTTATAAATGAGCAGGGTTTTAGACCCTAAAACTTGATGGAGCTTTCAAAAACCACGGCGGCAATATTTTCATCGCCTCCTAATTCATTTGGTTTTTGGCTATCAATAAATTGTGCCGCTGCTCCAATCGTGACACCACGGCCAAGAGCATAGGAAACGCCCGCTTGTGCCGATTGGGTTTCACGATAAAAATTTGGATCAAACGGGCTTGCCCCTTCGCGATTGGCATCTGCCTGACCATAGCCAAGCACAAAGCCCCATGGGCCGGTCTCATAAGTAATGCCGGCATCAAAGGCGAGATAATTGCTATTGGGCAGATCCAGCCCGGCATTGGTGTTTTTAACCGATCCACCAACGGTCACACCCTTATAGGCAAGGTTTAACCCAACCGTCATGGCGTTATAATCATCGAGCAAGCCGCTGGGGTCAGTGGCATCTTCGGTGGCGCTTAAATAGCTGGCCCCAAGGCCAAGGCGTGGGCTATCGCGATCAGAGCCAAGTGCTTTTTCATAATAAAGTGCGGTCTCGACAATATTTTCCCATTTGGCAAAGACCGGAAGGCCCGCCGCACTGGGGGCGCTTAATGCCGAAGGCGCATAGCCACCCACAGGGGCGCAAGCACCAACGCCACATTCATCCGTAGACGGAGAATAGGAAACACCGATTTGCACACCCCCCAAAACACCGCCAAACAAATTGGCCGGTGCCATATAAGTTAGCTTGGTTGCGTGGCCGGAAAAATCATTGATGGTGTGAACATCGTTTAAGCCGGTAAGATCGGTGCGCCAATCATTGACCCCAATCGCAGAAAAAACCGTGGGCGAGGCAATCGCCAGCTGGCTGGCAACGCCATTATCGCGCCCCAAAGCCACATAGCCAAAGCCACCACGGGCATAAGCAAAAGCCGATTGCAAATAAACATCACCCGCATCATCGCCAATGCCACGGGGGCCACCACTGGTAAGACTGGAATAGCGCCCGCCACCCCAATAGGCCGCAGGCATTTGGCCATCGCCACGCGCTTCAACCGTTCCGCCAACTTCAAGACCATTATCCAAAACGGTCGAGGCGGTAACACCAACGCGAATATCCGCATCGCTTTTGGCTTCGCCATCAACAATACCGGCG
Organism: Parvularculaceae bacterium; assembly: GCA_015487305.1. Lineage (GTDB taxonomy): Bacteria > Pseudomonadota > Alphaproteobacteria > Caulobacterales > Parvularculaceae > S012-90. Next base: position 7,941 of record WFQB01000036.1, read on the forward strand.
ACAAAGGAGGCACTACCCTTTACTTCAACTTCAACATCATCCGATTGCGCAAGCGCAGGGCCTGCCAGAACAAGGCTTGCAGCACCAGCAAGCCAGCAGGCGCGCAAAAACCCCAGCGCGCCAGACCTTCTAGCTGCGCCGGTCAATTCCTGTCGCAATGCCTGTCTCTTACCGGACAATAAAGTCACAAGATCGGTATCCCCGAAACAAATGCCGTGGCACAATCTGCCACACGCCTAATCTAGCCATGGAAATTCGCGAAATAAAGGCCGAAGAGGTTAACTGACCGCCATGTCATGGCAATCCTTGCGGATTTTTCAACTTGTGATACCAAAGCCACGATAGGTTAACGCCAGAACTCGGCCTATCTGGCTCAAATAACAGAGATTTCACCATTATCAGGCCTTTTCAGGGCCACATATTTAGGCTTTAACGGGGAAACAGGGTATAAGCCCTTTTTCAAAGCCCTTACCACTGTCAGGAGCATTTTACGCATGTTTTCAACCTTAACCCTGCGTCCGACCTTGCGCCCGGAACAAGCCCGCGTCTTAAAATTGGTTGCCATTGCCGGTATGGCCGCATTTCTTGTCGCCTGCGCCGGGGGCAATAAGGCCGGAAATAGCCGTATTGCTGGCCTACCGTCTTATTCCTTGGACGGCAAATCCGGTGTGGCTACATCGGTAAATCGCTATTTATGGGCCGCATCTCTGGAAACTTTGGACTTTATGCCAATTTTTTCTGCTGACCCGATAGCCGGCATTATCATCACAGACTGGTATGGGGTTCCCCGTTCTAATGGCGAGCAGCCAACAGAGCGCTTTAAAACCACCGTCTATATTCTCGACACCGCCTTGCGGGCCGATGCCCTGCGGGTTGCGGTTTTTCGACAGGAATTAACCGCCAATGGCTGGATGGATGCCAAAACCAACCCTTCAACAGCGCGCGAAGTGGAAAATGCTATTTTGACCCGCGCCCGCGAGCTACGGCTAAACTCGATCAACTAGGCGGCGCTCGTTTCATTATCTAGACTTGGCCAAAATGGCTTATTAAATGAACGCGCTCGCTAATAATTATTCGCGGGCGCGTTTTTCTTATGCTTGCAAAGCTTGGGCAAACACTCATTTCGAATGCGAAACAGGATAGAAAAATGGGCCGTTATAACCCCAAAACAACAGAGCCAAAATGGCAAAAAATATGGGCCGAAAAGCAGGTTTTCAAAACCGATTTCGACCCTGAAAAGCCGGGATTTTATATCCTTGAAATGTTCCCCTACCCCTCCGGCAAGATCCATCTTGGCCATGTGCGCAATTATTCCATGGGCGATGTCATTGCGCGCTACAAAAAAGCCAAGGGTTTTAATGTGTTGCACCCTATGGGCTGGGACGCTTTTGGCATGCCGGCTGAAAATGCTGCCATGCAGCTTGGCAGCCATCCGGCCAAAGTAACTTACGACAATATCGCGGTCATGCGTGAGCAATTGCAGCAAATGGGGCTGTCGATCGACTGGTCCCGGGAATTTGCCACTTGTGATCCCGATTATTATGTCCATGAGCAGCGGCTGTTTCTGGATTTTTATGCCAAGGGCTTTGTTGATCGCAAAAAATCCTATGTGAACTGGGACCCGGTGGATAATACCGTGCTGGCCAATGAGCAGGTGATTGATGGCAAGGGCTGGCGCTCGGGCGCGCCTGTGGAGCGGCGTGAATTATCCCAATGGTTTTTCAAAATCACCGATATGGCCGAAGATTTATTGGCGGCGATTGATGATGGCCGTCTTGATGGCTGGCCGGACAATGTCAGGCTGATGCAAAAAAACTGGATTGGCAAATCCTATGGCCTGAAAATGACCTTTCCGATTTCAGGAGAACCGATAAATGGCTTTAGCGGCATTGATGTTTTTACCACCAGACCGGACACGCTTTTTGGCGCTTCGTTTGTCGGCCTTTCGCCTGACCATCCTTTGGTTGAGACATTAGCGGCCACTGATCCGGCGCTTGCTGATTTTGTTGAGGAATGTCGTAAAACCGGCACGACCGAAGAAGCGATTGAGCGCGCTGAAAAGAAAGGCCACCGCCTTTCTATTGAGGTTGAACACCCGCTCATCCCCGGTAAAAAATTATCCGTATGGGTCGCGAATTTTATTTTAATGCAATATGGCACTGGCGCTGTTTTTGCCTGTCCGGCCCATGACCAGCGCGATCTTGATTTTGCCCGCAAATATGATTTGCCAATTATTCCTGTTGTCTTGCCGCCGCAAGAAGACCCAAAAACTTATACCATTGATGAAGATGCTTATACCGGCACTGGTACATTGTTTAATTCTGAGTTTCTAGACGGATTATCCGTAGACGAAGCATTGAAGAAAATCATTAAACACATTGAAAATAAAGGGATTGGTGAAGGCACAACAACATGGCGTTTGCGTGATTGGGGGGTTTCCAGACAACGTTATTGGGGCTGTCCGATTCCGATCATTCATTGCAAAACCTGCGGCACTCTGCCGGTGCCTGCAGAAAGCCTGCCGGTTAAACTGCCCGAGAATGTTGATTTTTCAAAGCCCGGCAATCCCCTTGAGCGCCACCCCACATGGAAAAACACCATCTGCCCCAAATGCGGCAAAGACGCCAAACGCGAGACCGATACTTTTGATACTTTTGTCGACTCGTCTTGGTATTTTGCCCGCTTTGCCGGACCTAGTAGCGACGCGCCAACCAATCGCAAAGAGGTCGATTACTGGCTGCCGGTAGATCAATATATTGGCGGCATTGAACATGCGATTTTGCACCTTCTTTATGCCCGCTATTTCACCCGCATGATGAAGGCCTGCGGCCATGTTGGCCTTGATGAGCCGTTTAAAAATCTGTTCACCCAAGGCATGGTCACTCATGCCACCTATAAAAGTGCGACAGGGGAATGGCTGTTTCCCGAACAGGTTGAAAATCGCAATGGCCAATGGGTTGAAATTGACAATGGCGCACCAGTGACCAAGGGCGCCATCGAGAAAATGTCAAAATCGAAAAAAAATGTGGTCTCCCCTGAGGTCATTGCCGAAACCTATGGGGCTGATGCGGCGCGCTGGTTTGTATTGTCAGACTCGCCGCCGGAGCGCGATGTTGAATGGACCGATTCCGGAGTTGAAGGGGCCTGGCGTCTGGTCAATCGCATCTGGGATATGGCTGCGGGCCATACCGGCCTGCTTGATGGACTAGACGTTGGCCAGATCGACACCCTGACGGGACCTGGGGACAAGAATTTGCGCCGCACGACCCATCAGACCATTGAAGGTGTTAGCTCTGATATTGAAAATTTCCGCTTCAATAAAGCAATTGCCCGGATTTACGAATTTCTCGGCCATATCAAAAAGGCAGATGAGGCCAGCAAGCCCGCTCTTGCCGAAGCCTATAGCGCATTAATCCGCATGATCGCCCCATTTACCCCTCATCTGGCGGAAGAATGCTGGCAGGTCTTAGGCGGGGAAGGTCTTGTCGCCAATGCCCCGTGGCCAAGCTATAACAAAGACCTTCTTGGCTCCGAAACAATTATTTTGCCAATACAGATCAATGGCAAAAAACGTGCTGAGCTGGAAATTTCCCCCAATCTCAACCGTGAAGAGGTCGAGGCGCTGGCCTTGTCCAATAACAGCGTTCAGCGTCATATTGAAGGCAAGGAAATTCGCAAATTTATCATTGTTCCCGGCCGCATCATCAATATTGTTGTTTAGGGCGCCATTTCTAAGAGGAAGAAAATGCGACATCACCAGCTAACCCCCCCTTCCCACCCAGCGTTTTGGGCTTTTATCCTCCTCATGCCCCTTCTCAGCGCTTGCGGCTTTACCC
>WFQB01000037.1 GCA_015487305.1 Parvularculaceae bacterium
GTCGTATCCACATGCAAAAGAGGAAAGGGCGGCAAAGATGGGTAAAAAGCCTTTATTGCCAGATGCAGCATCACCGAGCTGTCCTTGCCCACGGAATAAAGCATGATCGGATTTTCTGCCGTGGCAGCCACCTCGCGCATGATATGGATGCTCTCAGCTTCCAGACGCTGTAAATGAGTAAGGTCGTTCATGAATATTCCTGCCAGAGCGATAAAACTATCTATTGGATTTATATGATTTGAGGCCCCATGAAAGGGTTTTTAAGGCCCGATTGAAGCAGGTTCTTGTTAAATCTCCTTTACAGGGCCGTGCCGAACCCTCGAATTAACCGGATTTAGGGGGTTTTGGGTAATTCTCTGCTCGGCGGACTTGAAGCTGGCGCTATATCGCCCCTAATGGAGGCTGGTAGCCCCAGAACATTGCGGATCTGGGAAATTTAGGTGATTTGGTGAGTTTATGAAAAAGCGCATAATTTATACAGTAAAGCGACGAGCGGGCGTTTCAGCGTGTTTGGTGCTGGCGATTTCCATCACGATGATAGGCTTTTTAGGGCCAGTCTCAGGGTCAGCCAGTGCCCAAAGCCTGCAAGAGGCGCTGGCACTTGCTTATCGTACCAATCCGGAATTGCGCGCCGAACAGGCTGATTTTGAGGCCAGTGCAGAGCAGGGCGCTTTGGCGAGGGCGGCCGGGCGACCAAAAATTGGCGGTCAGCTTGGCTATGAATTTCAAGATGGCGATTATGACCCCGGTCCGGTGGATCTTTCTGGCGCAGGTATCGGCGATCTGGGGCCTATTTTGGGAGCGCTGACGGGCAATGCAGGTTTTGGTACTACCAGCGCGGGTATTCAGATTACCCAGCCGATATTTCAGGGCTTTCGGGTGCGCAATAGCATCAAACAGGCTGATGCAGCGGTGAAAGCCGCGCAATCGGGTCTCACCGGCACTGAACAAAGAATATTGGCAGAGGTGATTTCTGCCTATCTTGCTGTGACAACTGCTGAGGAAGCAGAGCGGGTTGCTGGACAAAGCTTCACAGTTTTAAGCGAACAATTGGCCGCCGCCGAGGCAGCCTGGAATGTCGGTCATGCAACAAAACTTGATACGGCGCGCCTGCAGGCAGCTTTGGAGCGAGCGCGGGCAGCGCAAATTACTGCGCAGGGCGATCTATTGGTGGCGCGGGCGGCTTTTGAGCGCCTTGTGGGGCAGGCCCCGGCCTCGCTGGAGGCCGATCCGGCCCTGCCATCATTACCGGCAAATGCAGAAGAGCTTATGGTCAATGCGCTTGATCATAATCCACAATTAAAAGCGGCTATGCTCAGTGAAGAATCGGCCCTGCGGGCGGTTAAAGTGGCCGCCGGGGCGCTTGCGCCTAGCTTGTCAGCAACTGCCGGTTATAGCGAGGCTTTGGATAGTTTTATTCAAGGGGATCATACCAAAAGTGCGACCCTTGGGATAAAACTGGAAATACCGTTCTATCAGGGTGGCGGCGAATATGCGGGCCTGCGCCAAGCCAAGGCACGCCATCGTGCCGCCAGCCAACGCAGGATTGCTACCGAGCGTCAGGTGCGCGAAGGGGTGCAGGCTGCCTGGGCGCGCCGTCACGCAGCCGCCGCCAATCTTGTTGCTGCCGAGCGCGCGGTGGCAGCGGCAGAAATGGCGCTTGCCAGCGCGCGCGCAGAAAATGAATTGGGGCAGCGCTCTAATCTTGATGTATTGGTAGCTGAAGAGGCGCTGTTTAATGCCCGCCTGCAATATGTATCTGCGCGCCAGCAGGCCCAGCTTACGGCCTATGGGCTGATGCAAGTTTCAGGACAATTAACCGCGCAGGGCCTTGGTCTTGATACACCCTATTTTGATAGCGAAGCGGCCCGCAAAGGAGCAACACGGCGCTGGTTTGGACTGGAATAGCTGGGGGTTAGGCGTTAATTGCTCAACAGGGACAAAAGATAATCCCCATAACCGCTTTTGCACAAAGGTTCTGCAAGGGCGCGTAATTGCTGGTCATCAATCAGGCCTTGACGCCAAGCAATTTCTTCCGGGGCCGAAATGCGCATGCCCTGGCGTTCTTCCAATGTCTGAATGAAATTGCTGGCCTGCAAAAGCGAAGCATGGGTACCGGTATCAAGCCAGGCATAGCCACGGCCCATACATTCGACCTGTAAATTACCGGCCTCCAGATAAACCCGGTTGAGATCGGTGATTTCCAATTCTCCCCGCGCCGACGGCGTTATGGATTTGGCGATTCCAATAACGCTGTTATCGTAAAAATAAAGTCCGGTTACGGCCCAGTTGGATTTTGGGGTTTCCGGTTTTTCTTCAATCGAAGTGGCTACGCCTTTTTCGTCAAAGGCAATGACCCCATAGCGCTCTGGATCGCGGACTTGATAGGCAAAGACACAAGCCCCTGATTTTATTTGTGCGGCGCTTTTCAATTGCTCCTGAAGCCCATGTCCGTAGAAAATATTATCCCCCAGAACGAGGCAAACACTATCATCGCCAATGAAATCCTCGCCAAGGATGAAGGCTTGCGCCAATCCATCTGGAGAGGGTTGGACAATATAAGAAAACTTCAGCCCCCATTGACTGCCATCGCTGAGCAATTCTTTAAACCGGCTTTGCTCATGAGGGGTTGTGATGATTAGAATTTCAGATATGCCCGCCAGCATGAGGGTTGAAAGCGGATAATAAATCATCGGCTTGTCATAAACCGGCAATAATTGTTTGGAGGTGGTCAATGTCAGTGGATGGAGGCGAGACCCGGAGCCGCCAGCGAGAATGATGCCCTTCATTTCAAGACGTTCCTTTTTCGTTATATGCGCTTTGTTGTTCAAGCAATGTTTTGGTGACAAGCCTTACGCGATCCTGCCAATTTTTTGGGGCGATGGCGAAGGTTTTTTCAATTTTCTCACAATTTAAGACTGACCAAGCAGGGCGCCGAGCGGGCGTGGGGAAGTCGTCACTGGTTGTCGGGGTGAGAATAATGTCTTTTCCGGTCTCTGTTTTGACGGTGTCAAAAATTTCGCGAGCAAAACCATGCCAAGTGGTGCGCCCGGCCCCCGTGTAATGA
>WFQB01000038.1 GCA_015487305.1 Parvularculaceae bacterium
CAGATAAACAGGGTCTGACCATAATTGCCAAACGGCACACTATTTTCCCCAAGCCCATGATGGCCACGATGCAGGGAAGGGGCGTTGATGACCCGTTCAAATAATCGCATCAGCAGGCGAATGCCGGGAATGCGATAGAGAAATTTATCCCAATTAAACCCGTAATGCAGAAACACATTATGCACACCGATGACCAGCGCCGATAAAATAACCTCTTCGCCGAGCCCCAAATGAATCATCAATCCCATCCACCAGAAACCCGGCATAAAAAACAGCCATGACCAGTTTTCGCGAAAGGCAATGGTGACCTGATAGGCTTGCGCCGTGTGGTGGGTGCGGTGCATGGGCCACATCCAATTCCATTGATGGGCCGCGCGGTGATACCAGTAATGCAGAAAATCATCGGGAATAAAAACGATGAGAAAAGCCAACCAAAAAGGCAGGTTAGAAAGCGCCCCTTGCGCCCCGGGCCAAGCCCATACGGCCAGAGCAAGCGACAAAAACAAAGCCGCAGGCTTTAAAACAAGCGCTAATTGCGCGAGGCTGATAAGATCAATCGCCCAATCACGGCTGAAACGAAACTTGCTGCGATAAACCCCAAACAATAATTCAAACAAAGCAATGCCGGCAAAAATACCGGCAACAATCATGGTCGAGCGAATTTCAGCGTCATGCATAAATATGTCCTCACAATGAAAACATAACATATGCACACATGCGCAAATATGCAATAGAGAATTTTAAGAATTATTTGGCCATGCGCTCTAAAATATCAGACAGCCCGCGCAGGGTTTTGGTGATTTTTTCAGTTTGCAAAGAATAAAAAGTCTCCCGCCCCCGCTTCTCGGCTTTAACAATGCCAGCCTCCCGCAAAATCTTCAAATGCCGAGACACCCCGGAAAAATCAATCCCGCAACAACCGGATACAGCCGTAACCGTAGAAGGCTCCCCCTGCTGCGCCATATGAGCAACAATAGCCAACCGCACAGGATCCCCCAAAGCTTTAAAAAACTCAGGCCGAAGCTTCCCAAGGTTCTTCGGGTCAAGCCGTGTAGGTATGGGAATGGATTTTGCCATGGGGTGAGTATGGAGATATTTGCGGGGATGTGCAAGTGATGGGTGGCGGCAAATAGCATCAGGTCTTATTTATGGCGAGGTAAAAGGGTGAGGTGCTTTAATATGGAGAGGGATAAAAGTCATGCCTTTGGGAGCAAATATCTTGACCTGACAGAGAATTAGGCTATGAAATCCAAACTTCATGCCCCTATAGCTCAGCTGGTAGAGCAACTGATTTGTAATCAGTAGGTCCGCGGTTCGAGTCCGTGTGGGGGCACCACTTCATTTCCTGTTTTTGGTCCAGTGGACCAAAAACAGGAAATGAAGGCCACGGCAGTGGCTATTTCCGCCCCCTCATCCTTAGAGATCTGAACTTATCATTTGTGCCTGCCAGTTGAACGAAGAGGGATATCGGATACAACAACTTTTGAAACAGCATCTGTAACCCCTAAACCCTCAAGCTCTGCCACAAACGCTTTGTAGCTCACATAAGGAAATTCTGTTGGGCCAATAATAATTCGATCCAAAAGTGATGGTATATCCGCACCATGCAACCCAATTTCCGGTTCGTGTGCCAATTTAAGTTTGAATATTTTTTGTGGCACACCTCCTAGAACAACAGTTTCTTCGGTCATACCCGCGCTTTTACGAACGTTTGGGCGATAATAAAATCGCCATTCCTTTTCTTCTGCAAATCCGGGGTGTTTAGTTGCAATCGCGCGCCAAAAAAGCATTTGATGAATGTAATTATCGAGCGTCTCTTGACCTACGCTCTGCAAGTAATCCTTATTGTTCAGAATGGCAGTTGTGATCTTTGAAAGATATTCTGTCAGTCCTTCTTCTGACAGATAAAGGACAGGGATTGAAAAAACTCCCAACAAGTTGGTATCTGCCAGCAGCGGTGTGTTATTTATGACAAGCGCAGTATCGCCATAGGCGCGCCACATGGAAAGCCGCCCTCGCTTGTCTTCTTCTGGCTTATGAAATGAGACGCAAGCAATGTAGGTTTCGAGTTGCCAGTCGTGCTTTGATTCAGAAAACAATTCACTCGCTCTCTCCCTCGTGCCGGGAAATATGCACTCAACAGCTGTCCAGAACCGATCGCCCTCTGGGCCTTGAAATACAACACGGATTAATCCTAATCCATATGCTATCTCTGAAAAATCGTTCATGACTGTGGCGTTTCTAAACCAAAGCTCTTGATTGCGAAGTACCTTCATCGCCGTATCGGCAGAAGTATAGTAAACAAACTTCTTTGGCTTATTCTTATCGGCCCAATATTCGTCTTCCAAACCAGGACAGAAAATTTGTATGAACTTCAAAGTGTTATCATCAATCTCCACAATTTTCTCGCTATCTAGGTCGTTCGTTTCGGCAACATTATACAGCGTTGCGATGAAAAATGAAAATTGCTTTGGCTCCGGCCCGTCAAGCTGGGGGTGATGAGGGTGAAATTCCTTGAATAGAATTTTTCGTTTCTTTTTGATTCTTCCGGAGATACCCGCCTGCGCGGATACATGTGGGTCCCGGTTCTGCGAAGCGTCATTTCATGCCGTATCGCGCCCGGGATGATGCCTTAATTACCCACAC
>WFQB01000039.1 GCA_015487305.1 Parvularculaceae bacterium
AAAGATGATCTTCTCGCCCTTAGCAGGCTAACAATTTTTCTCCCCACCCGCCGCGCTCACAGAGAGTTAAGCAAAAACTTTCTAAGCCATAGAGACACTCCCCTATTATTGCCGCGTTTGAAAGTGCTTGGGGATATTGACGAAGAAGACAGCCTTGATCTTGAAAATATTCTACCGGGCGATGACCCTTATGTTCAAACCATCCCCCAAGCCATATCGCCCTTGCGCCGTCGTTTCTGGCTGGCCCGTCTCGCTCGTGAATTTTACAACAAAATAAACCCGGAAGACACAAGCCCCGCATGGCATAGTTGCCTTGCCGCCGCCGATGCTTTGGGGGGGCTCATGGACGCGCTCCATGCGGAAGAAATAGCCGCAGAAAAAATTGACGCCATTCTTCCGGAAGACCTCCCCGATCACGGCAAAATCGCTCTGCAATTCATCAAGATTGTCACCACCCAATGGCCAAAGGAGTTGCAAAATCTTGGCTTTGTCGATGGCGCAAAGCGCCGCTCTTTATTGCTCGACGCCCTTAGCAAGAAATGGCAAACCACACCGCCACAAGATCCGGTGATTATTGCCGGCTCCACGGGCAGCCTGCCCGCTACTGCCCGCCTGATGTCAGTGATTGCCCGCAATGAAAACGGCCTCATCATTCTGCCCGGCCTCGATACGCATATGAGCGAAGAGGATTGGCAGGGAATTGACGACCCCCATCCGCAAATGGGCCTGCGTCATTTATTGCAAAAACATTTCCCGGACACAGACCGCCAGCACATTCCAAGCTGGCCAGGCGCAGATAAAGCCCCCGCAATGCAACCCCGCGAAGCCTTAATCCGCCTCGCCCTGCAACCGGCCGGGCGCACCCAAAACTGGCACCAGCAAATAGAAGCCTTCTTGCAAACGGGCGACAAAGACAACGCCGTAAAAGGACTATCGCTCGTTGAAATGCCCGATAAGGACCGCGAAGCTGAAGCCATCGCCTTGCTCATGCGCGAAGCTATAGAAACCCCCGATAAAACCGCCAGCCTCGTCACCCCGGATCGCCTATTGGCCCGCCGGGTCAGTCATAAATTGCGGCGCTGGAATATTCAGGTTGATGACAGTGCTGGCGCTCCCCTTGCCCAAACCCGCCGGGGCAATTTCCTGCGCATGATCGCAAGCTGGCTCAACCAACCCTCAAATCCCATAGCCCTGATGCAAGTTTTGCGTCATCCTCTTTGCCATTGCGCAATGCCCGCCGATGATTTTGCCGCCAGCGCTAATGCTATTGATCTATCCTTACGCGGCTTTGCCCCGGGGGAAGGCTTTCTCGCTTTGCGTGAACATCTTCGCTATGGCCTTTATTGGCAAAATTTTCAAAAAGACAGCGAAGGCGATACACCACCCCCCATAAAATACTGGCCAAAAAGCAAATTGCTTTTTGAAAAGTTAGAACAAGCCGCAGCCCCATGGCAGGCGCTATTAAACGAAAAATCCGCACACCCCATTGGCGTCTGGCTGTCTGCCCATATAGAAATCGCAATCGCGCTCGCCCAATCCCATGACCAAAGCGGCGCGCAAATTTTATGGCAGGGCCGCGAAGGCGATGCCATTGCCAGCCTTGTGCAAAATATAACCCATGACAGTACAGACCTGCCCGCCCTCACCGCCCGCGACTATAGCGACTTCTTCGACGCGCTGTTACAGGCCGCTCCCTTTCGCCCCCAAAGCAATACCCATCCAAGGTTATCCATTTTAGGCCCCTTGGAAGCGCGCCTCATTCAGGCCGATCGGATAATTCTTGGCGGGCTAAATGAAGGCGTCTGGCCCTCTCTTGGGGCGCAGGACCCATTTTTATCGCGGCCCATGCGAGAGAAAATCGGCCTGCCATCACCAGAACAACGCATCGGTCTTGCAGCCCATGACTTTGCACAATTAAGCGCAGCCCCGGAAATAATTCTCACCCGCGCCTTGCGCGCTGATCGCGCCCCGACCAAACCATCGCGATGGCTACTAAGGCTAAATAATATTCTCACCGGCCTTGAACTATCAGCAAAAACCAATCAAACCGCCAAGCTTTCAAATTGGCTCGAGCAATTTTATTTCAGCCAAGATAAATCCATCACCCCTCTTTTGCCCCCGGGACCAACCCCCTTGCCCGAAATGCGCCCCCGTCGCCTGTCGGTTACCCAAATCGAAATCCTCATTCGCGACCCTTATGCGATTTACGCGCAAAAAATCCTAAAGCTCTACCCTCTCGACCCCCTCAATGCGGAAATAGGCAGCGCCATGCGCGGCACATTATTGCACGCGGTTTTTGCAGAAATTGCCGCGCATCATTTTGATGCTGATATAAACACCTTGCGACAAAGGCTAGACGCCATCATCGCCCGCCGCTTTGACCAAGGTCATTTCCCGCTTCATATACAAAAATCATGGCAGGCGCGTTTGCAAAAAAGTCTCGATTGGTTCGTAGATTTCCATACCGAGCGCCGACAAAACTATCCCAAAGCCTTGCTAGAGCAAGAAGGAAAAATCACCCTATCCTTACCCACAGGAGATTTCACCCTAACCGCCCGCGCTGACCGGATTGACCTTGGCAAAAACCAAAATGCTGCCATCATTGATTATAAATCCGGGCGCGTTGACACAGGCCGCGTTGCAAAAACTTTTAACCCGCAATTACAGCTAACCGGCCTCATCTTACTGGAAAATGGCTTTGCCCCTCTCACCGTCAAAACCATTGACTCCCTTGCTCTGTATAAGGTTTGGAATCGCAAAGAGGATGACAAAGACGACCTTCTTTTCCCCGACACGGAAATCATTGAGCTGATTGAAGAGGCCAAACAAAAAACTCTTGAGCTTCTCAATCATTATGATGATCCAGCCACCCCCTATCTGTCGCAGCCACGCCCACAATTTGAAGCCCATTTCGGCACCTATGATCACCTCGCCCGCCGCGATGAATGGAAAAGCGAACAAGACGAGGCCCCTCATGGATGATCTGATTAAAAATGAGGCCTTTTACAAAACCATTGCCCGACAAATCGCGGTCGCCAATCCGGATATTTCGGCCTTTGTCTCCGCCAATGCAGGCTCTGGAAAAACCAAGGTTCTAACCGATAGGGTGATACGGCTATTGCTCACCGGCGCACCACCGGCAACCATTTTGTGCATCACCTTCACCAAAGCCGCCGCCGCCGAAATGGCCGAACGCCTGTTCAAGGTCTTGGGGGAATGGTCGCTCCAAAATGATGCAGATTTAAGCGAAAATTTATGCGCGCTTTTGGGCGTTGAAAAAATCGATCCCAAAAAACTACCCCGCGCCCGCCGCCTGTTTGCCCAAGCGCTGGAAACCCCCGGCGGCCTTAAAATACAAACCATTCACGCTTTTTGCGAAAATATATTACGGCGCTTTCCCATTGAATGTGGCCTATTGCCGGGCTTTTCGGTCATTACCGAAGAGGAAGAAGCGCAGATATTTGAAAACTGCATCAATCGCTTCAGCCAATCCATCCATCAACGTCCAAAGGATATTCAGGCCGCCTATGACGCCCTGACTTTAAAATATGACGAGCAGCAATTAGCGCAAAACATCACCACACTTTTGCGCCAGCACGGCCCCATCAAGCGCTTCCTTGGAACACCCCCCAATTTTAACCGTCTGGCAGACGCTTACGAAATCACCCCTGACACAAACCACACGCGGATCATCAATGAATGCCTCTCGCAAATTGACCGCACAATGCTAGGCACAACCATCGCAACGCTTGCAGGACTATCTGGCAAAGGCAATGCCAAGCTTTGTGCTGCCTTATCTCACTTGCAGGAAAACAAAACCGATGAGCAAAACTGGCCCCTTTTATGCCAAGCTCTGCTCACAAAAGATATGCAACCCCTTAGCGCCATCCCCTCTAGCAACACAAAAAACAATTTCCCGGATGTCGCCCATTGGATAACCCGGCTACAACAACAATTATGGGAGGCAGGTAATAAAATAAAAGCCCTTGAAGCCTTCCACCATTGTCGTGATTTTCACAAAATCGCCTTTGCCATTGCAGAAGATTACAACAGCCAAAAACAGGCAAGCGGCCTGCTTGATTTTGACGCCCTCATCCACCACACGCTGACATTGTTTGAAAACAATATTGATTGGGTGCTTTATAAGCTCGACCACGGCCTGCAACATATCCTCATTGACGAAGCGCAAGACACAAGCGCCAGCCAATGGGCGGTGATTACCAATTTAATGAAAGAGTTTTATGCGGGCAAAGGCATTAGCGAAAAATTACGCACCAGCTTTGTCGTTGGCGACCACAAGCAATCGATTTACTCCTTTCAAGGGGCCAATGTCGCCCTGTTTGAGAAAAACCGGAAATGGCTGGCACAAAAAACAACAGATGCGCAACAAGATTTTGTCGACACACAGCTTGACCACTCTTTTCGCTCCACTAGGCCGATTTTGTCTTTTGTTGATCAGGTCTTCCAAGATGATTTCGCCCGCATTGGCGTTTGTCATCCGCAAGAAAACCTGCATCACACCAGCGCCCGCGCCCAAACTCCCGGCCTTGTGGAGTTATGGCCCCCGGCCTGGACAGAAAAAGGAGAACCGGAAGGCCCTTGGGATCTTCCCATTGACCTTCGCGGTCAAGCGCAAAATCCCGCCGTAAAAACCGCCACCAATATTGCCGAACAAATAAAATCATGGCTTGGCCAGCGCCTCTTGCTCTCCCGGGGCCGCATGGTCGAAGCGGGTGATATTCTCATTCTTTGCCAGAGCCGTGGCCCGGTTTTCTTGGCCCTCATTCGCGAATTATCCCGCCTTGATATTCCCTGCTCCGGCACGGATCGACTAAAATTGCTCGACGATATTGCCATCAAGGATTTAATCTCCCTGATGCAATTTTGCCTGCAACAAAAAGATGACCTAAGCCTCGCGGAATTTCTAAAAAGCCCCTTCATAGGTTTTGACGATAAAGCGCTTACCGATATTGCCTATAATCGCGGCACAAAAACCTTATGGCAGGCGCTACAGGAAAAATCCCCCGAAACCGCCGCCCATCTGCAATCGCTCATCACCCTTTCCCAAAGCGAAGGCCCTTACGCTTTGTTTTCAACCCTGCTCGACCAAGGGCACCCCACAGGCTGGCAAAAACTTTATCAAAGGTTAGGGGCAACCTCCGAAGAGGCCTTACAAGAATTTCTCGATGAAACCCTGTCTTTTGAAATCGATCACGGCCCCTCCACTTTGGCCTTTCTCCATCATTGCCACTCTCTCGACAGCTCCATCAAAAAAGAATTAAGCGAAGCCAAGGATTTTGTTCGCGTTATGACCGTTCACGGGGCCAAAGGATTGCAAGCCCCTATCGTCTTTGTTGCTGATGCAGGCCATCAACCAAAACCTGATCGCGAACGCTTTATCCAAAGCAAAGACGGTGTACCCCTTTTCAAACCACCACAAAAAGAACGCCCCAAGGCCATCACCCGCCTTAGCGATGCACATGCGCAAATAAAATTAGAGGAATATCGTCGGCTGCTTTATGTGGCTCTCACCCGCGCCGCCGATGAGCTTTATATCTGCGCCCATACGGACCGCAATAAACCGCCTCAAACTTGGCTCGAGAAACAAGAGGGCGATAAAACTAGCTGGTATAAATTTTGTCATAGCGCCATGGAGAAACTTGCACAAAACAAAGCCTCAACAGGCTTCACCGTCGAAACAAAAAAAGTGCTGTTCAGTGATGACCCTGTCATGCGCTATCACAATCATGACATAGCAAAACCCCAGACAAGCAAAGCACAAAAAGCCCCAAAAATAAAAACCACCACACCAAATTGGCTTTGGCAGGCCCCGGCAAAAGAAACCTCCCCGCGCTTTTATTCCCCATCCGGCGGCGCTGACGAGGGCGCGAACGAGCTATTCGACACCGATCCGGTTCTTGCCCCCGAAATGAGCGCCCCGACAAGCCTCTCCCCCCGCGAGCGCGGCACCCTAATCCATAACCTGCTAGAGCGCCTTGCAGACATCCCCGCCGCCGCCCGCGAGCCATCCGGCAAGAAACTCATCGCCCTAAAAGCCCCCAATCTTGCCCCCCAAGAAGCAGATGACTATCTCAAGGAAGCTTTAAAGGTTTTAAGCCATCCCGATTTTGCGCCATTATTTGGCCCGCAATCCGCCGCCGAAACCACCCTTGCCGGACCGATTGATCACAATAATAAAACTATTCATTTTTCCGGCCAGATAGACCGGCTGGCCATTCTTGATAACGAGATTTTGATAGCCGATTACAAAACCAATCGCCCACCACCTAAAACCCAGGCGGATATACCCACACTTTATGCCGCACAAATGGCCGCTTATAAAAAACTTCTCGCCCCCCTCTATCCAAATAAAACAATACGCTGCGTACTGTTATGGACCGTTGAAGCGCGTTTGATGGAGGTCCCCTCCACACTTATGGAGCAAAGTTTTACCCGACATTTTGGGTCTATGCAGTAAATCTCAATATTTTCCATGAACAGATGACTTGAACCTTGCCCGATACAGACTATGTTCAACCCTATTACGAGGCGGGGTGAAGGCCGCCAATAGCAATAAGGATTTTTAAAAATGGCGACAATAGCGGTCACAGATCAGGATTTTGAACAAACAGTTCTCAAGGCCGAGGGCGATATTTTGGTTGATTTTTGGGCCACTTGGTGCGGTCCGTGTAAAATGATTGGCCCGGCTCTGGAAGAAATTGCCACCGAAATGGAAGGCAAAATCACCATCACCAAAATGGACATTGATGAAAACCCGGCAACGCCAGTAAAATACGGCGTTCGCGGCGTGCCAACCCTGATGATTTTTCGCGGCGGCAATGTCATCGCAACGCTGGTCGGCGCCCGCCCCAAAGGCGATATCGCCAAATGGATCAATGAGACCGCTGGCAGCGCAGTTGCTTAAAACCAGCAAATATACCAACTTAAAAAAGGGTGGCTTTGCGCCACTCTTTTTTTGTGCTAATTTTTGGGCCAGTGAAAACCAGCTGCGGGAGAGCCAATATGAGCGAGAATCGCTTCACCAGCTTTAAAGAATTCTGGCCCTATTATCTGCGCGAACATTCAGCACCCATCTGTCGCAACCTCCATTATATCGGCACTGCCCTATCCATCGCGGCTCTATTAGCCGCCATCTTCATTTCGGTGTGGTGGATAATAGCCGCCCCATTGCTCGGCTATGGCTTTGCTTGGTATGCCCATTTTAAATATGAAAAAAACAAACCCGCCACATTCCAATATCCGCTCTGGTCACTGGCCAGCGATTATCGCATGTTTTTTCTGTGGCTCACGGGCCGGATCGGCCTTACAAATGGATTGGACCACCATCTGGCGGCGGCGGGGGTAAAGACGGCGCCGCAGACTTAGCCGCATGGCGCTTGCCAAGGCGACGATCAATATAAATCAAAAACGCCCCCTTCATGCTGTCATCGGTAAAAGCCGTATAGGGCACAAAAATACCATTACCGTCCTTGCGCTCCAGTAAATAACCATCATTCATGGTGACAATAGCGCTAAGCGCACTCCAATAAGTTAGTAATTGCCAACCATCACCGGCTTCAATCACGCCCTTATCGCCCAGAAAAACCTGCCTACCAGACAAAAAGGCCCGTTTGGCCAAAATCCGTTCGGTCTCTTCGGCTGTAGAAGACGGGCGCACCAAAAGCATCAGCAGGATTGCAACACAAGCCCCCCAAAGTCCCGACCATGCCATGGCCGTCCACATTTCCTGCGGCACACCGCGCAAAATAAGCGCCGCGCCCGCGCCAGCAAGCCCGCCAACAATGGGCACTGCAAGCCCGGCTATAAAAGAAATTCCGCCTTTACGGGCCGCTTTCAGCCCCTGTTTGAAATGGGCTTCAACAGCAGCAAAATGGTCTGGTGTCCGGCGTATGCTCAAAGATAAATCCATAAGAGAGCGAATTTCAGCCTGTTCGGCAAAATATGCAACATTATCAACGCCTTTTGAGGCTGGCTCGCAATTTTCCCACGCTTGTCAAAGCCCTTTCAAGACAAAAGGCGCCGCAGCGCCTTTGCCCATTTCAAATTCAAGAAAACCCCGGCCTAATCCAGCGAGCGCTTGATTTCCTCAACCGCAAAACACTCAATAGTGTCACCGGCTTTCAGATCTTCGTAATTGGCAAAGCTCATGCCGCATTCTTGCCCCATGGGCACTTCTTGCACATCATCTTTAAAGCGTTTCAATTGCGACAGCTCCCCTTCGTGAATCACAACATCATCACGAATAAGTCGAACCTTGGCCCCGCGTCGAACAACCCCCTCAACCACACGACACCCGGCAACGCGGCCAAATTTGGAAATATTGAACACTTCCAGAATTTCCGCATTACCAAGGAAAGTCTCGCGCACTTCCGGTGCCAACATGCCGGACAAAATGCCCTTCATGTCGTCGAGCAGATCATAGATCACGGAATAATAGCGAATTTCAACGCCGGACCGCTCAGCAACTTCCCGCGCCTGCTTATTGGCACGCACATTAAAGCCGATAACCGGCGCGCTGGTGGCTTCCGCCAAAATCACATCGCTTTCTGAAATACCACCAACCCCGGAATGCAATACGCGAATACGCACTTCTTCGGTGGCCATTTTCTCCAACGAACTGATAATCGCTTCCACAGAGCCTTGCACATCGCCTTTCAAAACGATTGGTAATTCTTGAATTTGTGAATCGCGAATTTGCGCCATCATCGACTCAAGCGAGGTGCCGCTAGATTTTGCAATCGCTTTCTGGCGGCGCTGGCGCTGGCGAAACTCGGCAATTTCCCGAGCCCGCGCTTCTGAGTCAACAACCGCAAACTGATCGCCCGGCTCCGGCACACCGCTTAAACCCAAAACCTCAATCGGCATGGATGGGATGGCTTCATCAACACGATTACCGCGATCATCATGCAGAGCGCGCACCTTGCCCCATTCAGCACCACAAACAAGAATATCCCCGCGCCGCAATGTGCCCTTTTGAACAAGCAAGGTCACAACTGGGCCGCGCCCTTTATCCAATTGCGCTTCAACCACAGCGCCAACAGCCTGACGGTTCGGATTGGCTTTTAATTCCAGCAATTCTGCCTGCAAATGAATAGCTTCAAGCAGCTTATCAAGATTGGTTTTGGCCATCGCCGAAACTTCAACATCCTGAATATCACCCCCCAGACTTTCAACCTGAATTTCTTCCTGCAAAAGATCGGTTTTCACCTTGTCGGGATTGGCATCGGGCTTATCAATTTTATTGATGGCAACAATGATCGGCACACCCGCAGCCTTGGCATGGCTAATGGCTTCTTTGGTTTGTGGCATCACGCTATCATCAGCAGAAACCACAATAATAACAATATCGGTGACTTCCGCCCCGCGTGCGCGCATTTGCGTAAACGCAGCATGGCCCGGCGTATCCAGAAATGTCACTTTTGAATCACCGGCAACAGTAATCTGATAGGCCCCAATATGTTGGGTAATCCCACCAGCTTCCCCGCCAACCACATCGGTTTGCCGCAACGCATCCAGAAGCGAAGTCTTGCCGTGATCCACATGGCCCATAATGGTCACCACAGGCGGGCGCGGTTTTAAATCTTCCGGCTTGTCTTCGTCGCCTTCAAGACCCATTTCAACATCAGCCTCGGCAACGCGCTTGACCGTATGACCAAGATCTTCCGCAATCACTTGCGCCGTATCAGCGTCAAGAATAGCGCTCCCGGTTACCATCTGCCCTTGTTGCATTAAAATTTTAATCAGCTCAACAGCGCGCATGGCCATACGATTGGCCAATTCGCTAACGGTGATGGTTTCAGGAATAACCACTTCGCGGATAACCCGCTCTTTTTCACCACGGGCGCGGCGTGCCGCTTTTTCCCGTTCCCGGGCCCGCCGCACAGACGCCAAGGAGCGTTGACGCTCATCATCTTCCAAAGCTTTGGCAATGGTAAGCTTACCGGAGCGGCGTTTGGATTCTTCGCGTGGCTTGGCAGAGCGCGCCCCTTCGTCATATTGGCGTTTGGTTTTGAGACGCCCCCCAAGGCGCGACAACATAT
>WFQB01000040.1 GCA_015487305.1 Parvularculaceae bacterium
ATCGGATCCATTGCAGCTTCAATCTTTCGGCTTGGGTTTTCTCCAGCCGCCTGTTCAGGCTTTGTTGCCGATAAAGCTTTGTCTGATTGTCTTTCATCTTGGACCGGCTCTGTTTCGTGTGGCTCGCCCTCTAGCGCCTCACTCTCAAGCGCTTCATGGGTCAATGCCTCGTCTTTTGATAATTCATCGACAAAAAGTTCATCCTCTTGGTCGGACAATGCCCCCACGGTAGAGCTGTCATCAAGATTTTTGTCATCGCCCTTCGGACCTTCCTGCGCCTCAATAGGGGCAGAACCATCTGGGGTTTCGGGCTTATCATTTTCGAACTTATCGGACATGGGGTCAGCACTTTACAATTTTGGATAGAAACTCATCAGAACACTTAAAACTCGCGAGATGGACGGGCATGGTGGCAATGACAGCCATCATCAGGGCATCATTCTATTACGCTTTTGCCGATAAAAACACCCTTGATTTACCCCATAATGGGGGCAATGGATAAAGCCTTTTAGCGCATGAATATGGAGGAAATTCGGCAGGAAATGGACTTAAATCGCCGCAATATAAAGGCTGGAAAGCTTATTGCGCCCCGCCGGCGACGCTCGCCTGTTTTACCGGACCAAGCCCGTCAAAATAGATATCAATGGCATCAGCCACCGCACCAAGAGATTTGCGCCGCCAGGCCTTGGAACGCAGGTTTTTCTCATCGCTGCTATTGGAAATAAACCCAAGCTCCAACAGCACTGCCGGAACATCTGGCGATAACAAAACGACATAATTGGCTTCGCGATGGGTATTGTTGAGCATGATCACTTTATTACTCAATTTTTCCACCAGAAGATTGGCAAAGAGCGATGAGGTACCTCTGGTGCGGTTCTCGGCAATATCGATCAACACGGTGGCGACATCATTGCCATGGACAGAGAAATCTTCGCCGGCGATAATGAAATTACCCTCAGAATTGACCTTGCGCATTAAGCGATCAGACCCTTTGTCGGACAGGGTATAGACAGAGGAGCCGCGCACTGAAGGGCTCTCATTGCCGTCCGCATGAAGCGATAAAAACAGATCGGCACCGGATTTGCGGGCCAATTCGATGCGCTTTTCCAAATCTTTCTTTTTATCGCGATCCAGATATTTATCGCTGTCACGGGTTAAAATCACATGATAGCCGCGGCCCTCAAGGGTTTTTGCCAATTCCTTGGCGGCAATCAAAGTAATGTTTTTCTCCAACGTTCCATCACTACCCACAGCGCCGGGGTCTCGCCCCCCATGGCCGGGATCTAGAACAATCGTATAGCGCCCGGCATAAAGGTCCGGCTTTAACCGTGGCAATGGTGGCGCTGTCAGGCCAGCAAGATTAGCGGTTTGTGAAAGGGCCGCAGCGCGTGTTTCTTCCGCCGAGGAGCCAAAGGGTGCCTCGCGACCATCCTGTCTTGTCTTTTCGGTGTTTTCATTTTGCGTTTTCGTCTCGGGGCTATGCGCCGCCTGCACTAGCGGTGCCTTTGATTTGGCATCAATCATTGGCAGGCGACCGAAGGTCTTGCCGAGATTGGCTTCAAAGACGCTTTGACGCACCGGTTTTAAATCTATCACCAGACGATAATGATCAACCGAGCCTTTGGGCTTGAGCATGAAAACAGCGGTGGGGATGGCCGTGTCGGCGAGGTTCTGGCGCATTTGCAGCCGGGCATCTGCGCCCCCCAGCAAACGATAATTATAGGCATCCGCCGAGCCTACCCCATGGCCAGAGCCAATGGTTTCAACCCCGACCACAATCGCGGTGGGAATGGTGATTGCCTTGGCGGCAACATCTATCTCCAAAACCGGCTGCCCATCGCGCAAATTGGTAGCAACGCGATAATCGGCATTTTCGCTCAAATCAATAACAATACGGGTCACCCCCGCTTCATTGACCCCAAAGCGCAAATCCATGATATCAGCGAGATTGGTGCGGGCCATGGCCACAGGAATAAGAGCCATTGAGGCAATCAGAGCCAGCCCCCCGAGGACGGCATAACGACGACGCTCGAGAAACTCCTCGGCAAGCCATGTCATTTCATCGATGAAAGAGCGTAAAAACACGTAAAAACAGACCCTTGCTCATCCTGAGCCGCAAAATTGTCCAATATTCCCACCCTTATGTCGAGACTCGTGAGTAGCAACAACAGGGTTAATAGGCGTTTAACAATTATTCATTGCATTGCCATAGGATAGCAAGGATCGCTCTGGCATGCTTGCCTGAATGGCCGGAAAATAGCCTGATATCGGGTAAAATTTACCCCGAATTTCAGGAATTTACCTCTTCGGTGTGGTTTTGCAGGTTGTGCTTTGGGACGGTCTGGGGCAAGGTCGCCCCAATGCGTGCGATTCTCATCCGGCTTAAAATTACCGGCTTTCGCCCGCAGAACAGAATTTCCACGCTTTGCCGTGGCTGGCCCCCGACAAGGGCAATTGCCCCCTAATCGGAGGCGAAGAGCCGCAAAAAAGGCAGATCACGGGATATAAAGGCTGATGGCTCCGTTGGCCGCGCTTGCGCAAATTGCGCGCGATTTCATGGGCTTAGGCGAATATTTTTAAATATCGCCTGATTAAACCAATTTTCCCGATCAAGCCGTTTTAGGCTCTAGATCGGAAGATTCTTATTTAGGAACCTGCCATGGCTGTGGCGCACCGGATAGATGAAAACAGACAAAGAGGGACGCAATACGCTTTTAGCGTTGCGAACGCCCCTGCTCGCCTGTCATCCTGCCTGCCTGCCCATAACCATTGGCCGCTATTCAGCGCCGCTTTAAGCGGGCGCGGAGACCAATTACATGACCAAAAAAATGCTTATCGATGCGAGCCACCCGGAAGAAACGCGGGTCGCTGTCGTCAACAAAGGCAAAGTTGAAGACTTTGATTTTGAATCCCAATCCAGAAAACCCCTACGCGGCAATATTTATCTCGCCCGTGTCACCCGAATAGAGCCTTCCCTACAGGCCGCTTTTGTCGAATATGGCGGTAACCGCCATGGCTTTCTCGCCTTTAGCGAAATTCATTCCGATTATTATCAAATCCCCGTTGCTGACCGCGAAATATTGCGCAAGGCCGAGGAATTGGAATCGCAGCTTGCTGCCGAGCTTGAGCAAAGCGTCAAAGACCTTGATGACGAGGAAGATGCCAGAGCCGAAGCCTCCGAAGAAGACGCAGCCGAAGAAATTGAAACCATCACCAATGATAATGGTGACGAAAATATCAATGGCGAAGAAAATGGCGATGATGATGGTGAGGCTGATGGCGAGGAGGAGTCCACAGATTTAGACGCTATTGCCGAAAATACAGATGAAGCTAATGAATCTGGTGAAAGCGATGATCAGGACAGTCAATCGGAAGAGGTGGTTTTGGAAGAATCCGAAACCCCTTCTGAGACCGATTTAGCCGATGGTGATACAGAAGCCTCTGAAGGCAGCAATGATGACGCTGAGGGCAATGGCGATGACACGGAAGCGCCAGACCTTGGCGAAGAAGAGGGCATTGGCGCGCGTGATCGAGCTGCCATGCTGGCCGAAGCCGAACAGGAAGTTAGCGTTGCCATTTCCGGCAAGCAGTCAGAAGCCGCCAAGCGACTTGCAGATCTGCAAGAGCGCTATCGTCAGGCCAAACGGGATCGCTCCAATCTGTTGCGCAATTATCGTATTCAGGAAGTCGTAAAACGCCGTCAGGTCTTGCTCATTCAAGTGGTCAAGGAAGAGCGCGGCAATAAGGGCGCCGCTCTGACCACCTATCTGTCACTGGCCGGGCGCTATTGCGTGCTGATGCCAAACACAGCCCGTGGCGGTGGTATCTCGCGCAAAATTGCCAATTCGTCTGACCGCAAGCGCTTGCGCCGGGCGATGGAGGATCTGGATATTCCCCAAGGCATTGGGCTGATCATTCGCACTGCCGGGGCCAAACGCACCAAGGCGGAGATTAAACGCGATTATGATTATCTCCTGCGCCTGTGGCAAAACATTCGCGATCTGACCCTCAAATCGATTGCCCCATCTTTGATTTACGAAGAAGCCAATTTGATTAAACGCTCTATTCGCGATCTTTACGACAAGGATATCGAAACCGTGCTGGTCGAAGGCGAAAGCGGTTATCGTGAAGCCAAAGACTTCATGAAAATGCTGATGCCATCCCATGCCAAACATGTGCAGCGCTATAAAGATAAAGTGCCGCTGTTCATCCAGCATAAGGTCGAGCATCAGCTTGATGAAATGTATCAACCTGTGGTCAAGCTGAAATCCGGTGGCTATCTGGTCATTCAACAGACCGAAGCTTTGGTGTCGATTGATGTCAATTCTGGCAAATCCACCCGCGAGCGCAATATCGAAGCGACCGCATTGAAAACCAACCAAGAAGCCGCCCGTGAAGTGGCGCGCCAATGCCGCCTGCGTGACCTTGCCGGTCTGGTGGTGGTGGACTTTATCGACATGGAAGAAAACCGCAATAATCGTGCGGTGGAAAAACGTCTTAAAGACGCCATGAAAAATGATCGCGCGCGCATTCAGCTTGGCCGTATTTCCGGCTTTGGTCTTTTGGAATTTTCCCGCCAGCGCCGCCGCTCCGGCATTGTTGATGGGACAACGCAAGTCTGCCCATCCTGTCATGGGGCTGGGGTTGTTCGCTCTGATGAAACCGCTGCTTTGCGGATTTTGCGGGCGCTGGAAGATGAATGCATTCGCGGCAAGACTGGACAAATTGCCGCCAAAACATCTACCGATGTAGCGCTGTTTATTCTCAACAATAAACGCGACTGGTTGCGCCGAATTGAAGAGACTTATGGTGTCAGCGTTGCCATTCTCGCCGATCCGGAAAAAGCCGGGGATAGTTTTGAGGTTGCCCATCTGGGGGAACCGCGCAAAGCCCGCGCTAGCAATGCTGTTGTGCGTGCGGACCAACCGGAATTTTCCGATGATGATGTGGAAGAAGCACAGGCGGAAAAGTCAAGCGATGATGAGGCAGAAGAAAGCAAGCCAAAACGCCGCCGCCAGAGGCGACCAAGACGGCGCAATCGCGATGACCGCAGCGAGGGCGATGAGATCAGTGCGGACAGCGCCAATACTGACGGCGAGAGTGAAGAAAAATCTTCTTCTGAAACGCAAGAAGGCGAGAGCGAAGAAAAATCCGCCAAGCGCTCGCGCAGGCGTGGTCGACGCGGTGGTCGACGCAATCGCCGTCGTCCAGAAAATTCCGAAAGCGAGAGCGAAAATGCTGAAGCATCAGATGACCAAGATGCCGATAGTGTATCTGCTGAACCCGCTGAGGATAAGCCTGCCGAAAATGGAGCCGATAGCAAATCCGTAAATGAGGATGAGCAAGCAGCACCCAAACCGAAGCGTAAAAGACGCGCCCGCAAATCGGTAAAAGAGGCCAAAACCTCAGAAGATGCAGCGCCAACAGAAATCGCTAACGAGCCTGCCCCACAAATTACGGTGGACGATGTCAGCAAAACTGTCAGTGAAGCTCCGATTGCTGAGGCCCCTATTGCCAATGATCTCCCTCAGGACAGCCCACCTGCTGCAGAAGCAGACAAGCCTCGCAAACGCGGCTGGTGGTCCCGCGCCCTAAAGGGGTAGTCAGCGGACCATGACAACACCCGATGCCGATGGTAGCCGCCTCACCTTGCTCACCAGAATAAATGCGTTACTGGCAGCGGCAAAAAAGGAACGGGGAAATCGCAAACAAGAATGGTTCCGTTGGGGCGCTGCTATTGGCGCTTTGACGGCCATCATCATCTGGTGGTCCATTGGCCTATCTTTATGGGTTGGCTTGGCCAGCTTTATTGCTGTCACCTTCACCACAGCCTTCATCGCAGGTCTTATTGGCTACAGCAATGAGCCGGATAGCCACAAACAAGCAAGCGCCCTTGCCCAAAGCTGGACTCATGAACAGCTAGGCGGACAATTCATCCGCAAGGCCAATGGGACAGCGCAGGCTCAGGAGGCATTGGCGGTTAACTTCCTACCGTCTTTTGACCGCGTGAATTGCGCGGATTTATTCATCCATGAAACCCATTGGTCAATTGGCCTTCATCTGGAAGAGCGAAGAACCGAGACCACTACTGATTCCAGAGGCCGGACCAGGACTCGCACCTATTGGGCAAGTGTTTTTCAGGGGCGGGTTTATTGTCTGGCAGCCCCTGTGGATTTTGACAGCACTATTTTCGTGATGCCGCGTGGGGTTGGATCGAGAATGGACAAACAAAGCTATTCCAACCCGCAATTTCGCAAAA
This sequence comes from Parvularculaceae bacterium, assembly GCA_015487305.1. Taxonomy (GTDB): domain Bacteria; phylum Pseudomonadota; class Alphaproteobacteria; order Caulobacterales; family Parvularculaceae; genus S012-90. Next base: position 6,260 of record WFQB01000040.1, read on the forward strand.
GATGGAATGTCTATAGCGATGATGGTGTCACCGCCCATTATGTTATCGGGCCTTTGGTGTCTGAGCGTCTGGTGAGGCTAAAAGATGAGGATAACCGGCTCAAACGCATTGCCTTTTATGAGGACAAGCTTTACCTCGCCGTCGGTGATCACTACCGCCCCTCCTATGAGGCCGAAGATCATAAATTTACGCCGGAAAGCCTTGAGGCTCTGAAAGACCCGTTTTTGCTGGGGGTGGAGATATGGCACAAAATCTGGCCGGGACGCGATCTGGCCAAGGCCGTAAAAGAGTTACGCGAGCGGGTCGGGTAGCTGGCTTGCTTATCTTTTGGGGATTTCTTTTAAAGAAACCCTGTTCCCCCTTTTCCGGATGTGCTCTATAGTCCCGCATCCTTGGCGAGGGGCCTCCAATTTACCCCTTGCCCAAAGTTTTTGAAAATGTCGGAGTGTAGCGCAGCCTGGTAGCGCACTTGTCTGGGGGACAAGGGGTCGTCGGTTCAAATCCGGCCACTCCGACCATTTCAAACCCGCACGCTCGTGGACAGTGCGACATAGTCAAAACTTGAAACAAATGTGAAAGGGCAAAACCTTTCAAAGGTCAGGGACCGCCCTATTCCTCGTCGTCTTCGTCCAAATCTTCTTGCGGTCCGTCCATGGCTTTTAAGGTATCAACGGCCAATAAGGCTTCGTCGAGCTGGTCCTGAACTTTCTCTAAACGCTCAACAATCGCATGCAAGACCGGCTTGCTTATCACCGCGCCATCGCCGACATCAGACCCGGCTGCGTCGCTGGCCTTCTCCTCGCGATCTTCCGCATCAAACGATCCGGCATTAAGCCGCGTTTCCACAGTTTCCCCGCGCATGGCCTTGCGGCCAATTTCTGCCACATAGGCAGAGCCATTTTCTTTGAAGATTTTTTGCACGCCCTTGGTAGTATAGCGCTCATCATGGAGCAGTGTTTTCACCCCGCTTAGCAATTCCAGATCCTGGGTGCGATAATAGCGCCGCCCACCGGCCCGGCGCATGGGCCTGATATGGCCGAAAACTTCTTCCCAATGGCGCAACACATGCTGTTGCAATCCCAATTGCTCGGCGGCCTCACTTATGGTGCGAAAAGCATCTGCGGCTTTATCACTCACGCCTGCCTGCCTCACTGCCCTTCTGCTTTTTTCAGCATCTGGCGGTTGATCTGATCTTTGAGAACATGGGAGGGGCGGAAGGTCAAAACCCGTCTTGGGGTAATGGGCACTTCGACCCCGGTTTTGGGATTGCGGCCAATGCGTTCTTTTTTATCACGCACGGCAAAAGTTCCAAAGGAAGAAAGTTTAACCGTCTCGCCCTGCTCCAATCGCTGGGTAATTTCTTCGAGAATGGTTTCAACAAAAACCGCAGATTCACTGCGCGAGAGACCAACTGCCCGATAGACAGCCTCGGTTAAATCAGCGCGGGTCACCGTTTTATCAGCCATATTATGCGTCCTTGTACTCCCCTTGAGGTAAGGAAATTAAGCAGGCAAAACGCGTCCGGTCAACAAGAACCACGCATAAGTCATTGAATTTATGGTTTTTTGTGCCCTTTGGCAAAGAATATCGCCGCCAAAGGGGCTTAATAGCGCAATAGCGCCGCCCCCCAAGTGAGGCCGCCGCCCATGCCTTCCAGCATAATTAGGTCCCCGCGTTTAATCCGGCCATCTTCCTCGGCTACACTAAAAGCCAGAGGGATCGATGCCGCCGAGGTATTGCCATGGTCGGCAATTGTCGAAATCACCTGATCTTCACGCAGGCCTAACTTTTTGACCACCCCTTGCAAAATTCGCTGATTGGCCTGATGGGGAACAAAAACATCCACATCCTTGGGTTCAATCCCAGCCATTCGGGCCGCCTCGACCATAGCTTGTGAAATCTTATTGACCGCTTCACGAAAAACCTTATTGCCCTGCATCCGCAAATAGCCGGTGGTCTGGGTTGCCGAAACACCGCCATCTACATAGAGCAAGTCCACCATGGAGCCGTCACAACGCAAAAAGCTTGATAGAACACCGCGACCTTCTGCTTGCTCTTCTTCCACAGCCGAAACCACAAAAGCCCCGGCCCCATCGCCAAACAAAACGCAAGTGGTGCGATCCTGCCAATCCAGAATACGCGAAAATGTTTCAGCGCCTATCACTAGAGCGCGTTTATGTTGGCCGCTAATGAGAAATTTTTCAGCCGTTGAAAGCGCATAAACAAAACCGGTGCACACGGCCTGAATATCAAAAGCCGCGCCCTGTTTTATGCCGAGCTTGGCCTGCACAATCGCCGCCGTTGCCGGAAAGGTCAGATCCGGCGTTGCCGTTGCGACAATGATGAGATCAATATCTTCCGGGCCAATACCGGCTTTGGCCATGGCTTTTTTGGCTGCCCCAACGGCAAGATCAGAAGTGCGCTGCCCATGGGCCGCCATGTGGCGCCGACAAATACCGGTGCGTTCTCTTATCCATTCATCGCTGGTTTCAACAGAGGTTGCCAATTCTTCATTGGTCAGAATTTTTTCCGGCAGAAACCCGCCACAACTTTCAACGACGGCGCGTAATGCCATTAGCTAACTTCTTTCTCTTCGGTTTGAACTTTTACCGCCCGTTCCCGAACCTTGGCGATGGTGGCTTTAATTTCTTCTTGAAAGGGGTGACGCACAAGACTGTCGGCTATTTCCAGCGCGCTGCAAAATCCTGTTTCATCGGCACTGCCATGGCTTTTGATAACCAGACCATTTAACCCCAGCAAGGGCGCGCCATTCACATTGGACGGGTCCATCCGGGCCCGCATTTTCTTTAAGCCGCCCATCATCAGAGCGGCGCCCAATTTTGTAAATAGTGATTGTGTCATCACTTCTTTAATCCAAGCCCCAATAACCCGCGCCGTGCCTTCAGCAGTTTTAAGGGTGATATTGCCTGTAAAGCCATCGGTGACGATAACATCAACCGTGCCCTTGGCAATGTCATCGCCTTCCACAAAACCGTGAAAGGCCATTTTTGGGTCAGCTTCGCGCAGGATTTTGGCCGCTGTGCGAATAAGCTCATGGCCCTTTAATTCTTCTGCGCCAACATTCAAAAGACCAACACTCGGCTTTTCCTTGCCTTCAAGGGCACGGAAAAATGCCTCGCCCATAATCGCAAATTGCACCAGCTGGTTAGCATTGGCTTCGACATTCGCCCCCACATCTAGCACCACACAGCGACCACGGTTAGAGGGCCACAGGGCCGTAATCGCCGGGCGCTCAATGCCTTCCAGCATTCGCAATTGCAATACCGACATTGCCATGAGCACGCCGGTATTGCCGCAAGACACAACCGCCCCGGCCTCACCCGTTTTGACCAATTCAATCGCATGCCACATGGATGTATTACGCCCACGGCGTACCATCAACATCGGCTTGTCGGTCATAGTCACTACATCTTCGCAATGGTGCAATTCCATGCGATCAGCAAAATGGCTGCGTAGTTCACCAGCCATGGGAAAGGCGCTGATTTTTTGCTCATTACCACATAGGATCAATCGCGTAGACGCGTGATTTTGCAGATAGCGTAGACAACCGCCAAGGGTGGCTTCCATGCCACCATCAGAGCCCATAATATCAACCGCAATGGTTACCGGGGTCGTGCTATTCATATAATCCTGACTGCCTTCTTGTTACGACCGCAAAAACGCGAGGGCCGGGCAAGTGTCGCGAAAATACACGCCTTCAGCTAGCTTGCAACGCCTAATACAAGAATTACCCTTGTTTGTTATCAAATACCGCATCAGCTAGCCGGGCCTATTTCTTTTCTGCCAGCTCTTTAAGGGCGTCAAAAGCCGAAATAGTACCGCCAATGCTGACCGACTTGAAGGGGCCAGCCCCTTCGGCGCGCGGATAGGGGTTGAGCGCCAAGGCCAGTTGCTGCACCAAAATTTCTCCAATATCGAGATCATCTCCGCTAATGGACTCAGGCGCATCCAAATCCAATAGCCCATTATCATCTTCTGGTCGGCGGGTAAATTCGAGCGCAAACGCCTCATCCACCATTTCAGCAACCGGCGCTAGGCTGATAACACAAGCCTGTTGCAATTCTGCTTTGATCTGACCTGTCACAATAATGATTGGCCCTTTGGTGGTGCAGGAAATTTCGCCCTTTAAGGCTTCAAGGGAGAGAATTTTCAAACGTTTGGCAATTTTCTCACATTGCCCTCGATCAGCGGATAGAGAAAATTTACGCGGCGCTTTAAAAATTTTATCAATCGCTATTTTGTGGGAGAATTCAGGTTCGATTTGAACCTCCTCAACATGGTCTTCCTGATTGGCCATTATTCACCCTCTTTATTATTGCCGCCATAATCTTCGCTTGGCAGGAAATCTGCCACTGGCGGGAAAATGACCACCCCTTGCATCAAACGCTCTGCTTTTTGTTCTGCCAACGCCTTGTGTACTGCAAAAACATAAGCGGCCAAAGATATTGCCGCCCTGCTCTTGGCATGCGCCTCATCGCCGAGAATATTACGCGCAACCGCCTGCGCCATCAATTCACTATCACCCGCTTTCAGGGCTTCATCATAGCTGGCGGCCCGGCCTAGAAAGGCCTCTGTTAACCCCCGCACCTTTTTGCCCACGGTTAAATCTCCGACCCCTAATTCACGCAAATTACTGTCCAAATCCTCAACCATGGTCGAAAATAGCTTATTGGCAAAATGCCCTCCGGGACTATCCGAGCCATCCGCCCCTTTAAGGCGCCCCATCACCAAAAAACTGTGCAACGCCAAAAGGTCAAACCGCCCCTCAACACTATCGGGAACCCCGAAACCCTCATAAAATAAGGGCTGGCGGGCTTGTGTAATAATTTCGCTATAAATCTCGCGGGCCGCTATCCTCGTGCTGCGAGAGCGAAAAAGGGAAAAAATCATGGAATTTCCTACTCTCATCTCGGTATTGGAATGAGAAAAACTCAATCCCTAGTGACTTTGCGGTAATTTTAGGTCGAACTGCTTTGCAAGTCATCCAATTAGCGGGTAAAAGGCGGTTTAACCATAGTCAATTGGCCGAGGCTTGGCTGGTTGGGCCTTTTTTGAGGGATTTTCTTTTTTGAGGGATTTTCAATGATACGGATAATTTTTGTCATTGTGTTTGCTGCCGTGTTGGCTGGCTGCGTATCGACTAGAAACCGCCATGGCTTTGTCATGGAGCGGGGCGAAGATAAATTAGAAGCCGAAATCGGTATCGACACAAAGGAAAGCATTCTGGCCCGCTATGGGGAGCCGTCCGTGCGCCCCCCTTTGAATGATGATCGCTGGTATTATCTGTCCTTTTCAACCAATGCCCGCGCTTTTTATAATCCCGATACGACGAGCCGTTATATTGTCGAATTTGATTTTGATGAACAGGGCAAGGTGATCAATGTCGCCACCTATAATCTTGAAGATGGCATGGATATTAATCTGGTTGGACGCGAAACCCCAACCCGTGGCAAGGAGCTGACCTTTTGGGAGCAATTGCTCGGGTCCGTGGGACAATTGCCGGCGCCAACAGGTGGCCAACAAGGCGGCCCCGGCGGCGGTCCGTAAGCCTTTTCTTGATGATTTAAAAATGCTGATAGCCTGATTGGCTGATAGGGATTTCTTGGCCCTTATCGGACCATAGTCTAATGGCGGGATTGGCCTTGGGTTTTTGCGCCTCACCAATGCGGGTCAGCTTAATTTCTGCCTTTTGCGCCAACGCCTCAATCTCTAAAGCATCTTGTGGGGCAATCGCCAGCAAGGTTTGATAATCGTCCCCCCCACTTAGCAAAGACATTAGTGCCGCCTGCTGGTCTGGCTGCTCACTCAACCAAAGCTTTGCCGCCGAACTAAAAGGCATTTTATCGGCATGAAAATTGATATCCATCTGGCTGGCTTTGGCCAGATGCGCGGCATCGGCAAGCAATCCATCTGAAATATCAAGGCTGGCTCTGGCATATTGGCCTATAGCCGCCACCAAAGCCACTGGCGGGGATGGCAGATAGTAATTTCCCATCAAAGCCAATTGCGCTTGCGCGTCCAGCGATAGCTGCCCTTGCAAGACCTTCAGCCCCAGACCGGCATCGCCAATCACCCCGGTGACATAAAGATAATCCCCCGCTTGTGCCCCTGAACGCGATGGAACCCTCGCCCCCCCGGCATGACCCAACATGGTGACAGAAATGGTCAAGGGGGCGTCGGCTTTTCTGTGGCGGGTGGTGTCGCCGCCCAAAAGGGCAAGGTCATAATAGTCGCCGTCCAGCCGCAGGCCTTCCACAAAACGCGCCATATCGGTCTCGCTAATATTAAAGGGCCATGCGATGGAAAGAAAATAGCCAAAAGCTTTTGCCCCTTTGGCCGTGAGATCGCTAATATTGACCCGTAATGCTTTGCGGGCGACCAATGCGAGATCATCCTCGGGCAGAAAATGCACACCAGCAATCAGCATATCATTGGTGATAATGAGGTCTTCAACGAGCGCCACATCATCAAGCAAAGCCCGCGCTGCTTCATGGCCTCTGGTTAGGGGCTGAAAATATTTTTCTATTAGGGAGAATTCGTCTTGCTGGTTTTTGGCCATGGCAGCCCTTTAGCGTTCATCCGCCCGTACTTCAGCAGCGCAAGCATCCAGAACGCCATTGACAAAACCCGGCTCGGAAGTTCCCGCTTCAAAAAAGCTGGTGGCGATATCCACATATTCGTCAATCACCACTTTGTAGGGCACATCAACCCGGCGTAATAATTCATAAATTCCGCTGCGTAAAATGGCCCGCGCTGTGGCATCCAGCCGTTTCAAGGTCCAGCCTTCGCTTAAATGACACTCGATAAAGGGATCAATTTTAACCTGAATATCAACCACCCCCTGCACCAGATCGGCGAAAAAATCTGCATCGGCTTCGCGGATGGCCGCGCCATCCAATTCCGTACCCAGACGATGATCCTCAAATTCCCGGATGATCTGCTTCACCCCGGTACCGGAATGTTCCATTTGATAAAGCGCCTGCACCGCCGCCAACCGCGCCATGCGCCGGGCATCCATCAGGTCCTTACCATTAGATGATCCAAGATTAAGCGGCGTTGATTCGGGCACTGACATTTTTTTAAGACTTTCCGGATTCCATTTCACCGAGGAATTTTTCAAAATCGCGCGCCTCAGTGAAATTTTTATAAACCGAGGCATAGCGGACAAATGCCACATCGTCGAGTTCGCGCAAGCCCTCCATCACCATTTGACCGATTTTAGTGGTTTCGACCTCGCTCTCCCCGGAAGATTCAAGTCCGCGCACGATTTTCGAGACAAAACGGTCAATCTCGTCCTGATCTATCTCCCGCTTGCGCAGGGCAATAGCCACCGAGCGGGCCAGCTTTTCGCGATCAAAGGGAAATTTCTTACCGGATTTCTTCAAAACGATGATTTCCCGCAACTGCACACGCTCAAAAGTTGTAAAGCGAGCATCGCAGGAATTGCAAAGCCGCCGCCGCCGAATGACACTGCCATCTTCGGTTGGGCGGGAATCCTTCACCTGCGTATCTTCATTCATGCAAAACGGACAGCGCATTGGAGCAAATCCTCGAATTTAAGGGTGTGGAGACCCAAATGTTGAAGATCAATGACTTACACCGATTTTCTCCCAAAGGCCAATGATCTGATCGGGCATGGTTAAGGGGGATTTGCGGCCCTCGGCGGGGAGGTTTCTTTGTTGAACCTTGTATCTTTTTGCCATCCTTCGAGACGCTGCTTCGCAGCTCCTCAGGATGAGTCTTTTATTACTCTTTTTTCAAGACCGGCTCATACTCATCCTGAGGAGCAAGGCGCAAGCCTTGCGTCTCCAAGGGTGGCAACGGCTTGCTGATTTTCAGCGTGAGGA